>JBHJJJ010000180.1:0-44033 GCA_050042755.1 Rivularia sp. (in: cyanobacteria) | reverse complement strand
GGTGCGGCTTTGACTCCCAAATTTGTCAATGAAGATTGTCAAAATACCTATCAAGGTAAAGTTGAGTACGGTAAAGATGCAGTATCCGACTTGAATTTCATGGAGAAATTAATGCCAGCCAAAGCTGGTAATAATTGGGATGATTTCAAAGGTTTTCAAGGTGAATTTGCAGAACCAGAACCTTCCCAAAATGGACATAAAGCCCAAGAAGAAGAATCTACTAAAGAAAAAGTAGCAGAAGAACCAAAAGTAATAGATACTAAACGTTCTGAAGCAGTAGAAATAGACACCGAACGTCCCAAACCACCATTCTGGGGAACTAAATTACTCCAACCAGAAGATATTCCTATTGAAGAACTATTTTGGTACTTGGATTTACAAGCCTTAATCGCCGGACAATGGCAATTTAGAAAACCAAAAGGTCAAACAAAAGAAGAATATCAGGTTTTCTTACAAGAGAAAGTATATCCAATTCTAGAAAAGTGGAAAAAACGGGTAGTAGAAGAAAACTTGTTACATCCCCAAGTCATTTACGGTTACTTCCCCACCCAAGCACAAGGAAATACATTACATATCTACAACCCCGAAAACCATTCTCAAGAAGTTGCAGAATTAGAATTTCCTCGCCAAAAATCAATGCGCCGTCTGTGTATAGCAGACTTCTTTGCCCCCAAAGAAACTGGACATATCGATGTTTTCCCCATGCAAGCGGTGACAGTTGGTGAAGTTGCTACGGAATTCGCACAGAAGTTATTCTCGAATAATGAATACACAGATTACTTGTATTTTCACGGAATAGCAGTACAAATGGCAGAAGCCCTTGCAGAGTGGACACACGCCCGAATCCGCCGTGAATTAGGCTTTGCGGCCGAAGACCCCGATAACATTCGGGATACCCTAGCCCAAAGGTATCGCGGCTCTCGGTATAGCTTTGGATACCCAGCTTGTCCCAACATTCAAGATCAGTACAAGCAATTGGAATTGTTAAAAACTGACAGAATTAACCTATACATGGATGAAAGCGAACAGATTTATCCCGAGCAAAGTACAACCGCGATAATTACTTATCATCCCGCAGCTAAATACTTTAGCGCTTAAATGGATTCCCCCGTAAAGGGGGATTAACCCTTTTAGATTGCGATCGCCTATAGCGTCAGGTGGCAATCCAATGACCAGAAGATAATCCTTTTGTGCGATCGTTGCCTGGGGTTGCAAAGCCAATCAACTGAAGTGATAATCGCCTGGGGTTGCAAACCCCAGGCTAATAGCAGAAGTCCTATAAATAGGACTGAAGAAATTTTATTTTTGGGATAAATAGGTTAGGAATTATTATCGCTCTTGATATTTATTTATTGTAAGTAGTTTATTAGATACTTTTGTATTCTTTAATTTTCTATACTCGCTCAAAACATGTCAGAATTTTCTAATCAAATTTTATGCATCAATTGTCCGCGAATTATTTTGAGGCAAAATTCATCAAACTCACCGAAAGTTTATCAAGGCTCAGGCTCAATTACTCGAAAAAGTCAAAGAGATTTAGAATTAGAATTATCTTATTTTGATGACGATAGCTGGTCATCTATGTTAAAGCACTTAGAATCATTAGGAGAAAAGCAAGGAAATGTAACAGTAATAGGGGATAAAAGTGCAGGAATAGGAAAGATTGTAAAAAAAACAGAGTATTTCTCACTTTCTGCTACTGATGATCAAAATAGAGAGTGGATAAGTTGAAAAGTTTTAATCAATAATCATCTTTGTTTCATAATTTGATATTTTTAATTATTGATTATAGAGGTCAGTACACGGACTAAAGCGAAGATGGATGGATAAAAAAGAGCTTTAATTACATCAAATAAACATCATAATAGTCCTATTTATAGGACTTTTGCTATTAGCTTGGGGTTTGCAACCCCAAGCGGATGTGATTCCTTAACAAATAATATCCAACCCCAAGGGGATATGAATTCCCAACAAATAATGTCCAATCTGTGTATGTAGATTCCAAATCAACAATTCACAATCCCAACAGTATAAAAATTCCCAACCAATTATTTACAATCCAAACTATATTTAGCTATAACCTAAATATTCATACATTAAATAAAATCGGTTATGGCATTTTGGCGAATTTATTATCATTTAGTTTGGTCAACAAAAGGAAGAAAAAATTTAATTACACTTCAAAGAGAAGCAAGTTTTCATAAATATATAATCGGCAAATCTGATTCTCTTGGTTGTATTATTCACGCTATTGGTGGAACAGAAAATCATATTCATCTTGTCGTATCAATTCCACCAAGTCTTGCAATTTCTGATTTCGTCAAAAAAATTAAAGGAAGTAGCGCACATCAATTTAATTTAGAATCACCATCAAATATTGAAAAATTTAGCTGGCAAACAGGATATGGTATTTTTTCTCTAGGTGGTAAACAATTAAATGAAGCTGTAAATTATGTAAATAACCAAAAACAACATCATTCACAAGGTACAGTCATTGCATCCTTGGAAAAGGATAAATTTGAAGATGATCCTCCAAAATCTAGTTTGCGAATATGTAAATAAAATTTGATTTTCATTTACCATCATAATCCACCTGGGGTTGCAAACCCCAGGCTAATAGCAAAAGTCATCCGAAAATGACTGAATAATTTTGAATTTACAGCTAGGTTGTTGATAATTTATTTACCAATTTACAAATCTATAATGAAATATTAGTCCTATTAATAGGACTTTCGCTATTAGCTTTGGGTTTGCAACCCGTCTTCGAGTGTGAATACCAAAATAATACCATCCAATGGAGTTTGAATGTTTAACATTAACCTTTTCAAAAAAATGATAACCTCCCTAATCCTCATCTACCTCACCTTCGCAATCTACATCTATTTCCAAGCCGATAGCATTATTTTCATTCCCCAACCTTCCAGCTATCAAGACACTGAAGAAATTATCAAATTAACCAGCGAAGATGGAACCAAACTTTCCGCAATTCACGAGATTAATCCCAATGCTAAATACACTATCCTTTACGCTCACGGTAACGCATCAGATTTAGGTACTATTAGACCTATAATAGAACAACTAAAAACTATCGGTTTTAGTATCTTTGCTTACGATTATCGCGGTTATGGTACCAGTGAAGGGAAACCCTCAGAACAAAATGCTTACAAAGATATAGATACCGCTTACAATTATTTAACCCAAGACTTAAAAATACTACCACAACAAATAATAGTATTTGGATTTTCCGTCGGAGGAGGTTCGGTAATAGATTTAGCCGCAAGAAAACCAGTTGCTGGTTTAATTACCGAAAGTACTTTTATTTCTGCATTTAGAGTAAAAGTTCCTTTTCCAATTTTACCCTTTGATAGATTTCCTAATTTAGAAAAAATTTCAAAAGTAAAATGTCCCGTTTTAATAATGCATGGAAAACTTGACGATGTTGTTCCCTTTTATCACAGCGAAAAATTATTCGAGCAAGCCCCTTCACCTAAACTTTCCTTATGGGTAGAAGAAGCTAATCATAATGATTTCTCATATGTAGCGGGGGAAAGATATACAAATATTTTAAAAGAATTTATCCAGTTAGTTGATAATTATACATCTTTGTAAATTTAGTACTTATAAATTAATATCTGAACGACAAAGATAAGCAAATCTTGAGTATCACAAGCTGATGTAAAGATTCTTAACAAAACTTACTCGTCAGACAATCTTTGGGACTAACTTCGTAATTAAAACCGTTTAAAATATTGTAAATGTTTGTTGCTTACAAATAGGTAATATTAAATGATAGTGTTTACTCATTTATTCGTTAACTTTTATGAAATAAAATAATTAAAATCAGATTGATAAAAGTTGTAAACCTATCCTCTATTTATTCGTAGTATTAATCACGAAAGACGAATTATAAATTAACAAGTTTGTACAATCTCTCATTTTTTTGTTCTAAGATTGCCTTATAGAATAGTCAATCCTTAGACTTTATCAAGTAATAACTCAATATATTAATTTTTTTATCACGCCAGTGTAATGTTGTACTTTAATACCGGATGTTGCTGCTTAAATTGTGTATCCTAAAAACAACTAATTAAATTTTTAGGAAAGGTCGGTCTAATGACTCCCAAAATTATGCGTCAAGTGTGGTCAGTAGTAGAAACAATCCAAACTAAGACCTTGTTACAAATGGATGATGCAAGCTTGGTTCAGTTGTTGGTAAAACAAACAAGAAACCAAGCATCCCTAGATTGTCACGAAGACGATTTTCTTGGCGATTACATTCAATCCCGACTTCCTCTTATCCGCGATATAGCTCATGAACGCCAATACAATTTACAATCAACCTTCAATTGACGAACAAGTTGTTAAAACATCATCGCTTGGTAGTGAAAGACAAGGACATATAACTTTTCGGCTGCTGTACTTGCGCTACAAACAACAGATATTTATTAGCGATTATTTTGGGGTAAGTATCCTTCCACCAAACAATCAGAGCCTACAATTCTCATCTCTACACGCTCCAAACACAGCGCTTGAGTCATTGTAGTAAAGCCCAAATTACCTACCGGTGTGGGAGCATTATTGCCACCTATGATTTTTGGAGCTATAAATGCTAATACTTTTTGTACTGCTCCTTGATCGATCGCACTAGCTGCTAAAACTCCTCCACATTCCCACAGCACGGAGCAAAAACCCTTGTCATATAAATAAGTCATTACTCTCGCGGGTGTGAGTGGCGATAATTCCACTACTTCTACGCCTTGTTTTCGTAAAAGTTCTTGCAGTTGAGGATTAGCTCCAGGCTCGGTTAATACAAGAGTGGGGGCAACATCCGTTTGCCACAGATGTGCTGTCGTAGGTAAATCAAGACTACGACTCATAACTACTCGTAGGGGGTTGTGTGCCCCTACTAAACGAGGAGTTAGACGGGGATTGTCTTGACGTACCGTATTTCCGCCGACGATAACAGCATCACATCCAGCCCGCACTTGTCTAACTGTGCTGCGAGCATCTTGGTTAGTTATCCAAGCACTATGACCTGTGGTAGTAGCAATCTTACCATCCAAAGTCATAGCGTATTTCAAAATACCCAAAGGCTTTTTATAAAGAATCCGATGAATAAAGCCTTCGTTTAGTTTTCGTGCGGCTGATTCTTCTACTCCCGAAAGTACTTCTATCCCAGCTTTTCGCAAGCGCTTAATTCCACCTCCTGCCACTAATGGATTGGGATCTACCATACCCACCACAACTTTTGCCACACCTGCGGCTACCAGAGCTTCCGAACAAGGAGGAGTACGTCCATAGTGATTGCAAGGTTCCAAACTAACGTAAATCGTTGCTCCGCGAGCATTTTCCCCTGCGGCTTTGAGTGCAAAAACCTCGGCATGGGGTTCGCCAGCGCGGGGATGAAAACCTTCTCCGATAATTTCGCCATCCTTGACAATTACCGCTCCTACCATTGGATTTGGCGAAGTATATCCCAAAGCACGACTAGCGAGTTCCAAACAGCGCCGCATCATCGCTCGATCGAAATCGCTTCCCACCGCATTGTCATAGTTTGAGCCTGCTTCCACAGAAGATTGTAATTTCAGTTCATCTTCTTTTTCCTTTTGGATATTAGATACCAATTTATCTGTACTATGTAAGCCAGGAGAATTATTCATAATACGAGAGAACTTATGTGAGTATTTTGGCGTGAATATAATCATAGGACTTACGCAAGCCCCCCAAGGAATAGGGGGGTTGGGGGGATCTAAAATGTCTGGAGCACTATACTTTTCCTTATTGTTGCGTAAGTCCTAAATCAATTTCCCAGATAATTAGGAAGCATTCTTCTTCAATTCGCTAAGAGAAATTGATCGAAAACCCAATTTAGCTTGAAATCTACAAACTCCACTTCACTTGACTTCTTGCATCCATATTGCCAGAGCCAGCACAATAAATTCCAACAAAATTAAGGAGGAAGGAATCAACACAGTACTGTGATTCCCTCCTCCTTCTTCGATTATTCCTAGGATTCTAACTTCCTAGACACTTCTACTCCTCACTTCACACTCCACCCCTATTTGCCGTTCTAAGTAAGTCGGCACAAATAAACCCAACTATATTACAAAATGTAAACCGGTTTCAAAGCCTTATTTCTACTCACTATTCACTTGTCCGGCATTACTATTTTCAACACCGACCTACTTAGTAAATATAAATACTTAAAAATTAATTAGTAATGCTCAACACCGGATGCCGAATTAAGACGATTGCTCGGCCAACTTCAACTGTTGCCACCAACGATTTAAAGGATAGTACACCACAGGAGCCCAAAGGCTGCTAAGAATAGCAGAAGCCAGAGTTACCTTTTTATAATATGCCCAAACAACATCAGAACTAGCAATATTCATTGCAATCATCTGCAGAGCAAAAATCGTATCCGATAAAATTGCCATCAGGAAAACGATTAAGGCAATAGAAATAAAATCTTCTTGGATAAAACGTTGTTTCTGAAACAAACCAATTAAAAAACCTACCAAACCCAAACTTAAAGCATGAGTTGGCTGGGGTGATGTCATTGCATCTTGGAGAAGACCAAGAATTATACCAGCAAAAGCCCCTTGCAAAGCGGAACGCTTGACACTCCAAGCCACAACCCAAATTAACAGCCAGTTAGCCCCGATTCCTAACAATTCCATACCAGGAAAGCGAGTCGGCAACAGAAATAAACATAATAATACAGACACAGCGATTACTCCCGAATCCGTCATTTGACGCACGCGGGGATGCCAGCGAGAAAGAGGTTTGATGGGCTTTTTCGGTTTTTTGCGTCGGGATGGGGGCTGTTGAGAAGTTTGTTTTTTTCTCACCCAAAATTTGGGAATCTTCATTTCCTTCTAGTCAAATGTCAACTTACTTGGGGTGTATATTATTTTTTGGGTGCTGGATTTTTCGGCTTCGCATTAACCGTTACCCAGTCAAGAGAACGAATCGGTGGGAAAAGTTCTATTATTGCTACTGATGCAGGAAGTCTTTTTAAATCTAATGATATTATTTTTCCGATAGGTACGCCCGAGGGAAGCTTAGAACTGTAAGTTGAAGTCGAAACTACATCTCCGGGTTTTGCGTTGGGTACTTTTTCATAAAATTCTAATATCGCATCAGCAGAACCGTCTCCTCTTAAAATACCTTTGGCTCCAGTACGGCTGATATTTACACCTACTCGTGAATTCATATCGCTAATTAACAAGACACGGCTAGTATTGGAAGTGACGCTGTCTATCAAACCAACTAAACCACCTTCAGCCTTGACTATGTAACCTTCTTTAACACCTCTAAGGCTACCGCGATTCAAAGTCACCTGTTGCCACCAATTGTCCGCACTACGCCCAACCACGCGAGCCGGAATCGTAGGTAAATTTTTTGGTTCTTTCTCTACATACTTTAATAAAGCCTTGAGATTCTTATTCTGGCTTTCTAATTCAACTATCTTAGCTTGTAGCTCCTGAACCTTAGCATCCTTGAGATATGCTTCTTGATTTGGTAGTTTGTGGAACACTTCAAATGGACGAGTAATTCCATCGTACAACTCAACTAAAAGTTCACCTTGAGTTTGGCGAACTATCAAAGTACCACCAACCACTAAAACTAATAAACTTAACTGTAACCCAAAACGCTCCCACCAGCGACGTGCAGTAAACATATAAACCGACCTATAGCAGAAAATTTACTTAATAATCTGAATAAGAAAATATCGGATTCCATACAGAACCCAATATTTTCTGAATAGCATAGCGAAGCTACATATTGCGAGAACGTGCGCTGAATACCCGCTCTAACTGTTTGAAATTTTCTAACACGCGACCAGTGCCCAATACCACACAGCTTAATGGATCGGCAGCAACATGTGTCACAATGCCTGTTTCATGGCTGATTAAAGTATCTATGCCCTTGAGCAAAGCACCACCACCAGCAAGCATAATGCCCCTATCAATAATATCTGCCGCCAATTCCGGAGGCGTACGTTCCAATGTCCGCTTCACTGCTTCAATGATAACTGAAAGCGGTTCAGCCATGCTTTCACGAATTTCTGGTCCTTTAATCGTAACCGTTCTTGGCAGACCAGAAAGTAAGTGTAAGCCTCGAACTTCCATGATGGCTTCTTCATCATCATGAGTAGGATAAGCAGAACCAATACGAATCTTGATATCTTCTGCTGTACGTTCCCCAATCACCAGATTATGAACTTTCTTCATATACTGAGTAATTGATTCCGTTAATTCATCCCCAGCAATACGTACCGATTCGCTCAGCACCGTACCTTGAAGACTCAATACTGCAACTTCAGTGGTACCACCACCGATATCAATAATCATATTGCCAGTAGGTTCCGCTACTGGCAGTCCTGCCCCAATCGCTGCCGCTACAGGTTCATCAATTAAATAAACTTCTCTAGCCCCTGCTTGAGAAGCAGCATCCATGACAGCCCTTCTTTCAACCCCAGTTACACCACTTGGGATACCAATTACAATCCTAGGTAAAACTAAAGATTTACCCTCGTTCACCCGCTGAATGAAATTCTTCAGCATCAACTCAGCAGTATCAAAGTCAGCAATTACACCATCACGTAAAGGACGTAAGGCAATTACATTTCCCGGAGTTCTACCAAGCATTTTCTTAGCATCTTCTCCCACAGCCAGCGCAACCTTCTCGTTTTGGTCGATGGCAACAACTGACGGTTCTTGGAGTACAATGCCTTTACCGGAGACATAAACGAGAGTGTTGGCAGTACCCAGGTCGATACCCATATCCCGCGACAAGGAAAACTTACTGAAAAGACCCACGCGTTTCTTGGCCCCCTATTCTCGTTACTTTTTTACAACGTCCGAAATACCCAATCGTGCTGGATTCTATTATTTTTTTTGACCTGAGTCTAGTAAAGCAGATTAACTTTTTATATATCTTTTCCGAATCTTTACTATCTTCGTGCACCTTCTGCTTAATTCTTCGTTTCAATCAATCTATCAGCACGCTTTTACAATTTGGGTATAGTCATTTTTATCATCTATTTCATAATTTTTATTGTTAATTATTTAACACTACGTCAAATGTGTTTTAATCCGCTATTATAGAAGTCAAATATCGTAGTACATAGTTACTAATGCAGCCATGAGTATTAATGTAGTTCACCTTGTCGGTCGTGTAGGTACCGACCCCGACATGAAATATTTTGAATCTGGTACTGTCAAGTGTAGGTTAACATTAGCAGTCAATCGTCGTAGAAAAGATAGCGAAGCAGACTGGTTCAACCTCGAACTCTGGGGTAAAACAGCAGAGATTGCTAATAGTTACGTACGTAAAGGTAAACAAATTGCTGTTAGAGGTTCCTTAAAATTGGATACTTGGAACGATCGCTCTACAGGCGTACCTCGTTCAACACCAGTTATTCTAGTAGACGATCTACAGTTATTAGGCTCCAGGCGAGATACCGAAACTGATATGATGAATAACAGTCCGGAACATTTTTAATTATTTGTTAGTTGTTAGTTGTTAGTTGTTAGTTGTTGGTTGTTGGTTGTTGTAATATTTACGTGATTATCATTGATAATTGAACCAAAGCATTTACTATTCACCACCGACTACTCACCATTAACCACTTATTGCCTTTACTAGGGCTAATACAACTGAAAACTGCTTTGATTTATTCTTTGCAGTTGCCGATATTCCAAGTTAATGTTTGGGAATTTGAACAAATAACCACTAACAATCAACAACTAACCACTAGCCACTAATAACTAATTCGTAACGTCACAGATGCTCCCACTTCTTGTTCGCCGCCGACTACAGGGGTGGGTGCAGCTTCTGCCATTGCTGCTGTGGGAACTGCTCTACGATACATCACAGGTTCAGGCATAGAAGCATTATTGATTTGAATATTGACTATTTCTTTCGGTGTAAAACCCAAGCTGGACAAAACTGCATCGGCTTGTTTTTGAGCCTCTTGAGTGGCTTCTCTGAGTGCTTGTTGTCGTGCTTGAGTTACTGCTTCTTCAGTAGCGACAAATCCGACACTATTAATTCGCGTGGCACCAGCTTTTATTGCTTCATCCAACAATTTACCAGCCCTTTGGGTTTTGACGCGAAAACTCACAATATTTGTAGCTTCGTAGCCTTGAATTTTCCGTACATTATTTTTATAGCTGTAGGTAGGGTTGAGTCGGATACCCGTGGTTTCTAACTTTTCTACATTCCGCGACTTGAGTAATGTCACTACAGCATTAGACTTACGAGCGGCTTCTTGCTGTACAGTATTTGCGACTTTACCTTCAACCTGCACTCCCAAACTTACTTTAGACAAACTTGTAGGGATTGTTTCTAATCCCTGTCCTGTAACAGTCAATGTGCGTAACATTATTTTATCTTCTGCCCAACTAGGTTGAACCGAAGTAATACCTATAAATAATGCTATGGGTAAAACTTTCCATAAATTTTTGTAACCCTGATATTTATAGCCAGATAATTTTACTTTATTCATAATATTTTTTACTTCTAATTGAATGATGATCTTTTGATATTTACTTTAGAGTATTTACTGAGTTTAAATGTTCCGATTGACCATCGGCTATGGAAAAATAAAAGTGTTGCGTGATGATAAAAAGATATATTATTTGATTGAATTACGAATCACGTTCGCGTCCACCTTTAGGAGCGGCGAGCGCTTGTGTGAAGGAAATATTATATATGAACTGGTTGTTGAAAACCGAACCTAACGAATATTCCTATGCCGATTTAGAAAAAGAAAATACTGCGGTATGGGATGGAGTCAAAAATGCTCTTGCTCTTAAGAATATGCGTACAATGCTTCCGGGAGAAAAAGCTTTCATTTATCACACCGGTAAAGAAAGAAGAATTATCGGAGTTGCAGAAATTCTGAGTAAAGCATATCCTGACCCCAAATTAAATGATACAAAAAGAGTGGTTATAGATGTACGGGCAGTGCGACAACTATCGGAACCTATAACTCTCAAACAAATCAAGCTAGACGAAAGATTTGCAGGTTTTGACTTATTGCGTCTGCCAAGACTATCAATAGTTCCAGTTTTACCCCAACATTGGCAGTGCTTGCTAGAGTTAACAGCTAATAGAATTTAGTGCTACAAACAATCCATTGCCAGATGTTTATAGTATGAGATTTTGACAACCTGTAAATGATAGAAAAGTCCTAAAGATAGAGGCGATTTTTCTTGAATATCTGGGGTAATCCAATTAGAAGCGATTCTGGGTGCTTCTGCTGTTGGCTTAGTCTTGGAGGAAACCGATAAGCGCTAAGAACTACAAAAACAAATCATTCCAATTCCTGATATGTTGGTGCCGATTTTCTTTATCACAGTTGGAGCGAGAACCGATTTAAGGGTTTTGAATCGAGCTGTTCCCACCAACCGCGAAGGTTTAATTATGGCAATATTCCTGATTGGTGTTGCCATCGTAGGTAAAGCGATCGCATCGCAGGTTTTAGTATCTTCAATCAACCCCAAATTAATCCTTTGGCGATTGGCGTGGGAATGATTCGTCGGGGGGAGGTAGGATTAGTCTCCAAACCATTAGAGGCAGCAATTATTATGATGGTTATTCTAACTACCTTCTTAGCTCCTCCTTTATTAAGGTTTGCCTTCCCTCAAGGAGCAACTGCATAACGAGGAGAGATAGTGGTAGAAGTTTCACCGGGGATTCAGGAGGTGATTAGTGAAGGGCAAATTGAATTAAATTCAGATTCCGAATAGTCAATTTTTGCTTTATTTCCGAAAGTTGTTTGTATACGGATAGCTTTACCCGGAGTTGGAGGATTTAGAATCACAAGAAGGTTGATCCTTTTCCTTTCTCGAATCTTAATTGCTGTGAATCTAATAGTTTAAAATTGTGTTACTTTATATAAAGTATTTTTTTTGCTTGATATAAAAGTATTTTTACTTAAGTAATTCAACGCAAAATAAAGTAATAAAAGTTTTTATAGTTGAGAGTGTAAGAGGTTAACGGAAACTTCTACGTTAAAATCTCCGTCCCTTTTAATTGTAATTTTTGAGGAGTTTTTTACATTTAGTAAAGTCAGCTACTTGACGGGTACCCTTAACTAAGTGTCTCACGTCTTGCATCTTACCCTACTATTTTAAAGCTGATAATTCTTACGGGCGTGCATTGATTACCGCTTCATTCAAAAATTTCACAAACTCCTTAGCCTGCATAATGTCTTTCACTGGGAATGACTGCGATCTTCAATTATAGTTATCTTTTTGTAGGTGTGATCTTAAATCCTTTATACGCAGAATTTTATTGCCATAACGAGATAAAAGAATAATTTCTCATGCTAGAATTTTTTGCCAACAGTAAGCGCGTCCTTTTTGAAGAAGCGTTTTCTACTTTAAATGCATAGTAGTCAAAAATTGTCTATTACGGCAAGTTTCACTGGTAACATATTTATCTTTAATGACAGTTCTCGCTCAGATAGTACGAGCAAGAATTGAAACTTTTTATAGATTACCGCCGCTAAGAACGTAAATGCGACTCAGGAGAAAGCACTTTGAAACTACACTGGTTGATACCCGGGACTTTAGCAACTGTCTCCCTGTTATCGTCGCCTGCGGATGCAGCAAAGCTAAAATCTTGGAATTTTGACGCTAATCAAAATCGCCTGGAATTTAATACTGATGCTGCTGTACAACCCAAGGCGCAACTAATTTTTAATCCTACTCGTGTGGTAATTGATTTACCCGGAGTTAAATTTGGTCGTCCACAGCTTAGAAAACCTGTCGGTGGTGCTATTCGTACTGTCCGTATCGGTCAATTTGACCCTAAAACTACACGTATAGTGGTTGAATTAAGTCCCGGTTATACTTTAGATCCAAATAAAATCAAATTTGAAGGAATAAGTCCTAGTCGTTGGAGGGTACAATTACCATCACCAGTACTTGAAAAGGCAGATTCTGAGGAAAGAAGTATCTACAACGTAGTGCGAACAAGCGATACAACACCTAGTAGTAAATCCAACAGCAATCAAACAGTAATCACAACTGCTCAAGGAATTGCTCAAATTGAAAGAGTACTTCCAACAGGTGATGGCTTTTTTGTTCGTACAAGTGGTGGTAAACCATCTTCGGTAAGAGTTAGGCGCGATCGCAAAGAATTTATCGATGTAGACATTTCTGGAGCTGCATTATCGTCCAACTTACCGCGAAACGAATTTCCCATAAATAGTTTTGGTGTAAGAGGTGTTGAATTTAAGCAATTAAACTCAACAACAGCTCGTATTACTTTGCGGGTAAACAAAAATAGCCCAGACTGGCGAAGCTCGATTAGTAGTATTGGTGGTGTTGTTTTACTACCCAAGGGTAAAGTTAGCCAATCGCCCAAAAATAGTAATTCTAACCCACCAGTAAGAACAATACCTGCTCCATCTCCACCACCAAAGGCAATTGGAACTAAGTCTTTAGCTGAAATTAAATCTGTAGAATTGGATAGTAGTGGCAAAAAATTAGTTATTAAGGCTGACAAATTGTTATCTGGAAGCACCGGCAGTTGGGATAAAGCCACTGCGATGTACCGGATTCTCATTCCCAACGCTCGCTTGGCATCTGCTGTCAAAGGGCCAGACTTTAAACCTAGTAGTTCGGTGTTGCGGGTACGTATGCAACAGCAAAATTCAAATACTGTTGCTATTTATGTTTTACCCGCAGCAAGAGTCAGTTTTGGAAGACTTGACGTCAGAGGAAGCCGATTATCCTTACCATTACAGCGCAATGGTACAGTCAGCGTGCCAATTGCTTTACCTCCAATACCGCAACCGAATCCGGTTCCTATTCCTCCTAAGCCCAAACCAAAACCAGCGCCAAGTAGGCCAGCTCCTAGAGGACAAGTACTAGTTATGGTCGATCCAGGGCATGGTGGTAAAGATCCAGGTGCAATTGGTATTGGTGGATTACGAGAAAAAGATGTAATCTTGCCTATAAGCCAAAAAGTAGTAGAAATACTGCGAAAAAACGGAGTTAATGCAGTACTAACTCGCAACACTGACTATTTTGTTAGCCTCAAAGGAAGAGTTAACATGGCAGAAAGACGCGATGCAGATTTATTTGTCAGCATCCATGCCAATTCTTTAGGTTTAAGCCGTCCCGATATTAGCGGTTTGGAAGTTTATTACTACAATAGCGGTAAACGACTTGCTGATACTGTTCGTAAAAGCATTACCCGAACCGTGAGAGTTAAAGATAGAGGAATACGAAGAGCTAGATTTTACGTACTCCGCAAAACTTCTATGCCAGCGATTCTGGTAGAAACTGGTTACGTAACTGGTAGAGAAGATGCCGCTAAATTAAAACAAACTTGGTACCGAAATAAAATGGCTGAAGGTATTGCTGATGGTATTTTGCGGTACCTCAAGCGTAAGTAAAAATATATAAACAGACCATAAGTAGCGAGTAAAGTTGGGTAAATTTACTCATTAGAAATTGTCATCCGAAATTAAAAAGAGCGGTTATTATGGGGGAATTCTTGGCTCGCTTGCGAGGGAGAATTCCCCCAATATTATTTATCGGTCTCGATAGTAAGCTGATGTGCAGCTAAATTATATAAAGCTAAAAAATGAAAGTATTGTAGAGGGAGCATCTTGCTCCCTATAATTATCCAAATTAAAAGCTAAAAAATGAAAGTATTGTAGTGGGAGCATCTTGCTCCCTATAATTATCCAAATTAAGTGCGTGACAGCTTAATCGCAACTGGTATTCATCAAGTTGAACTGAGTTAAAGATTGCAAATTACAAAAAATTTATTTATGAAGAGAAAACATGATTTAATTTATGACTTTTATCTATTCTCATCAAATATACTACCATTTGTTGCTAATAAAATTTGATATATATTTAGAATCTTATATTTAATACTCTTGCTCAAGCTCAAAAACACATCGAGAAATCAAACTGGTTTTTTAAATACATTTATCCTGCTGTGAGGAGAACATCGTAAATTTTAATTCCTGCATTTTTGAAGTAAATATAGCCCAAGTCCCTCAATTATTTCCTTGCCTAAAATATTATTTTTTGTAAAGTAGGGAACATTTTTTATCAAAAATGCAAACTTAAACCAGATGTTTTCTGAAATTATTCCAGGATTAAAACTATGGGCGTATTTTAAAACTAAAGTCAAGGGTTCCTGTCAAGCTCAGACAGAACTATTTATCTTAAAATCCTTTGATTAAAATTCTTATATTGAGAGCGATATGGCACAAGAGATAACTATATTTTTTTACCTGCACTACTTATTGATTTAAATTACACATCATGTATAGAAAATTTTAGTTGAATAAAATATCACTTATTGGATTTTACATCTGAGTTAAACTTTAGCTCCGCCGGATATTGGTATAATCAGAGCTAAAAACTGGCAGAATGATGTCCTTGAAGCAGATAAATAAAAAGCTTCATGCTAAGGTTAATGCGATTAACAATGTCTTTATCAGAGATAAATTATTTGCTGCAATGGGTGCTACTCTGTCCGGAAATTAAAAGTGGCGATGCTTGCTTAGATATCTAGCAAGACATGAAGTAGTAAAACTTTTACTTAATAGTTATCAATAAAATGGGAATTAGGAGAAAAGGTTGTGAAAATACACTGGTTAGTATCTGGTACTACTTTTTTAACTGCGCTAATGCTATCGTCACCTGCTCACGGTGCGGAGCTATATTCTTGGGATTTCGATCCCGATCGAAACCAATTGGAATTTCAAACCGAAGGTGCAGTTCAACCCAAAGCACAACTAATCTTTAATCCTACTCGTTTGGTAATTGACTTGCCAGGAATAAGATTTCGGCAACCCCAATCAACTAAACCTATAGGCGGCGCTATTCGTTCTCTCCGTGCCGGACAATTTAATCCACAAACCGCTCGTATAGTTCTTGAAATGAGTCCGGGTTATACTTTAGACCCCGAGCAAGTCAAATTCTTAAGTATAACTCCTAGCAAATGGAGGGTACAGTTACCATCGCCGAAAGCTGAAAAAAATACTGTTTCTCCTAGAAGTATGTACAGTGTAGTTACACCAACACCTAACCCTGCTCCACGGAAAACAATTGCTCCAACTCGGACAATTGCTGCTAACACTTCAAATGCAGCAACAAAAATTGAAAGCTTACAAGTCACCGGGGATGGGTTTTACCTGCGTACCAGTGGTGCTAAACCCAAAATTAAAGTCAATCGTACTCGCAATCGCAAAGAAATTAACATTGATATTTCAGATGCGGCTTTGGCTGGGGCAGTACAACGAGAGATATCGGTAAACAAGCACGATGTTAGCCGCATTCAGTTCAGCGAAATCGATGGTAGCGAGCCTGGGCTTCGCATGACTTTAAAAGTGGATAAAGATAGTCCTGATTGGCGGGCTCAAACCAGTGGCAATAATGCTTTGATAATCTTGCCAAATCGTTTGGCTAGTAATTTATCTAGAAGTCGTAGTTCTAATAATAATAATAGTAGTTCGACTTCTTCGGATCCCAGTCAATCTAGTTCTTTCCCCGTTCCAGCAGCCCCAACCCCGAGTAATTCATCAGTAGCAACAATTGAATCTGTAGAATTAGCTCCTACTAGTAATCAATTACTAATTCGAGGAAATCGAAATTTATCTGCTGTTGGTGGTTGGGATAGAAAATCTGGGTTGTACCGCATCACCATTAATAATGCGAAATTAGCTCCTAAAGTTAAAGGTCCTAAATTTACCGCTAGTAGCCCCATTTTACGAGTACGACTGCAACAACTTGACAATAACAAAGTTGCTATCTTTGTCCAACCTGCATCTGGAGTGCAAATTGGCGAACTCAATCAACTTCTCAATCAACTTCTATCCTTAGGATTGCAACGTACTCGTAGAGTTACACCTCCTATTCGATCTGGTAGCTTACCTCCCATAGCTCGACCAATTCCACGAGCTTTACCTCGTAGTCCGATTATGAATCTTCCACCCAGTACATCGCGCCGCACTATACCATCCCGAATTCCTAATGGTAGAGTTGTAGTTATGATTGACCCCGGACACGGTGGTAAAGATCCAGGTGCAATTGGTATCGGTGGATTGCAAGAAAAAGATGTTATTTTACCCATCAGTTTAAGAGTTGCACAAATTTTAGAGCAAAACGGAGTGCAAGCAATACTTTCTCGTAACTCAGACTACTTTGTCAGCCTTAAAGGTAGGGTAGACATGGCCGAACGCGCTAATGCCGCTTTATTTGTCAGCATTCACGCTAATTCTGTAGGTTTAAGTCGTCCGGATGTTAGCGGTTTAGAAGTTTATTATTACAACAGTGGTTATAACTTAGCTCAAGATGTGCGCCGCAGCGTATTAAGTTCTGTGAATGTTAGAGATCGAAGAGTACGAAAAGCTAGATTCTATGTACTTAGAAAAAGTTCCATGCCCGCAATTCTTGTTGAAACGGGTTATGTTACTGGACGAGAAGATGCGGCCAAATTAGCTTCTCCTCAATATCGAGACCAAATGGCACAGGGCATTGCTAATGGTATTCTAAATTACATTAGGAGAAGATAAATATTTAGTTTTAAGCTGAAAATACATAAATTGATTTTCATGCTTAAACTAATACTCAAATATTTTATGAAAAATTAAACGATTGTGGTAGCTGTTTCGGAGTCAATTTTATTAGAGGCAGCTATTTTTTGATTTCTTTGATACTTATGTCTGGAGTAAATGAGTTTGTGATACTTCAAATAAAAATTTATTATATTCAATATATCTTATTAAAACAATAGTATAAAGCTATACCTACACGATCGCAATAAATATAGTAAAAATTTCTAAGTAGAAAGTAAGGATGTAAAATTCTCTTTCGTATCGGATTTAGCAGTTAAAGCGTTGAAGTTTTTTCTAAATCCTCTGTTCAAAATTCAAAAACTATTATCAAAATCTTCCTGTGTTTTCATCTTCCATCTTTGAAGGCAATCTTAACCATTTATCTGAACAAGAAGCCCAACGTGCCCCTATAGGTATCTTCGATAGCGGTGTAGGTGGTTTAACTGTATTGCGCCAACTTTACGAACAGCTTCCCAACGAATCCATCATTTACCTTGGTGATACAGCCAGACTTCCTTACGGGATTCGTTCCCAAGCAGAAATTATTCAGTTCACACGTGAAATTATCTTCTGGATGGAAAATCAGGGGGTAAAAATGGTGATTATGGCTTGCAGCACTAGTTCTGCCTTAGCATTAGAAGCGGTACGTTCAGAATTTAAAGTACCTATTCTTGGACTTATCCTACCGGGTGCAGTTTCAGCAGTAAAAGCTGGAAACCGAATCGGCGTAATTGCTACCCCAGCAACAGCTAAAAGCAATGCTTATAAACTTGCTATCGAAGAAATTAACAGTAATGCTAAAGTCTGGCAAGTAGGTTGTCCAGAATTTGTTCCTCTTATCGAACAAAACCGTATTAACGATCCATATACTAAAGAAGTCGCGCTTTCATATCTCGAACCTTTACTACAAAAAGATATTGATGCTTTAGTCTATGGTTGTACTCATTATCCTCACTTGGCAACATTACTGCGATCGCTCCTTGGTGAATCTGTAAAACTGGTAGACCCAGGGAAGAGTGTTGTAGAAGCTTGCGCTCGAGAATTGGATTTGCTGGGCTTAAAAAATACTCTCCCACCCCTACCAACTCGATTTGCCGTGAGTGGAAGCCCACAACAATTTGCTCAGTCTTCAGTGCAATGGCTGGGGTTTACTCCAATGGTTGAGTTGGTAAATTTAGAGCATATAAGTCTTAACCATGTTAAGCAAGATCCTGATGGCATAATTAGCCATTAGCTTCCAAAGGGGAAAGCTTTACGATTACTGTAAATACATATCAAAATCTAATCATAAACTAAATGCGCTGAGCGCGTTTTTCAACCTTTATGCAATAAAGCACGCCATATGGCGTGCTTTATTACAAACTGAAGCGAAAACGCGCTTATTAAATTATTATATGGTGTATGATATAACTTTAATAAACGCTGCTTTTCTTTAATCGCTCATCGATGTTATGGGCATATCAGAAGAATAATCTCCTTCAAATCCCGAAGAAACTGCTGTAGCAGCAGTTTTTTTAATTGTTCTCTTTGCTAACGCTAGTAATAGATATACTGAGAACAAATAACCAGAAGCTAAAATAAATATCATCATAAGCATACTTCCCCCGACTTGTTTACCTTCAATCCCATTCGCACAGCGAAGAATAAATCTAATACAAATACAACAATTCAAGCTACATAGCTTTTTGCTACAGCTTTTTTGCCCTTCCAACAAAACTTTGGCAGAGTATAAATACTCCCCAATGTACTTATACGTGATTAGTTTTTGCAGACTATGCCCGCAACAATAAATCAATTGCTACAATGCAATCTACCTAGCCTACATTCTAACTGCGCTATGCAGCATTTCCTTCTATACAGGAACTAAACCTTGGGTACCCTAAACTGAGTCCTCAAGACGTGCCAATATATACCTTTGGACAGCACGCAGTTGCGATTGGGGAACTTGTTAATTCGTAGACTTGCCAACGAATAATCCCCTCTGTTTAACCTACGACTTATTTCAACTCACTTTCATCAGTTAAGTAAAACCACCAATAAGAGCGACCTACTTTGTCTGAATGAATATTTTAAGTATTTGAAATCCCTATTTATAAGGGTAACATAAGAAATCTAACTTTTGAGAGAATTTGTTGCTTAATTTGAATTTTTCGAGATAGTATTGTTGATTTGCTTACTTTCTCTGTGTCATTGGTGATATATCGCAAATAAGCACAGTTTTATGCCTGTTATCAAAGATACTTGGAACTCTATAGTAAAATGTGAATTTTTTCTTAATAAGAGCTTTTATCTGCAAAAATCATCAAAGTCAAAATTATTTAATCGTATGAAATGAGTAATATGTGCTAGTAAATACACTTAAAAATGTTTTTGTATAATTAATTTATGATTTTTGCGTAAAATTTTTCCCTTCGCGCCTAGTATAGATTAACGAAAACAAATCTAACTATGTAACAAAATATGAAGTAGTCAAAAGGCTTGACTTAGTGAAAATTCCCTTGGGGTATTTCATAAAATTGTCACAGACAAGGACAGATGTAGAGATGCTCAGTTGCCAAGAACATTCATAGAATGTTTTACGCTAGCACGGGGTTATCTTAAAATGAGTATAGGATATGTAAACTTTCGTAACCTAAACCAGAGTCCGCCCATTCATGACCTCAGCCACCTCCTTGTTTTCCCCTGTGGAAGCAGACCTGCATATATTGGCAGATAACCTCAAACAGTTAGTCGGTAACGACCACCCCATCCTCAGTCTCGCAGCAGAACATCTCTTCGGAGCTGGGGGAAAGCGTATTAGACCTGCAATTGTCTTACTTGTATCGCGAGCGACAATGTTGGACGACGATATTACGCCTCGTCACCGACGCTTAGCTGAAATTACAGAAATGATTCATACAGCCTCTTTAGTCCATGATGATGTAGTAGATGAATCAGAAAAAAGACGTGGTGTTGATACAGTTCATAGTTTGTTTGGCAATCGAGTCGCAATATTAGCCGGAGATTTTTTGTTTGCTCAAGCCTCTTGGTATTTAGCAAACTTAGACAATTTAGATGTGGTCAAATTACTTTCACAGGTAATTATGGACTTAGCTACTGGGGAAATTCTGCAAGGAGTGAATCGTTTTCAAGCCGATATTTCGATGGAAACTTACCTAGAAAAAACTTACTACAAAACTGCGACATTATTTGCTAATAGCTCTAAAGCTGCTGGCTTACTGAGCGAAGTATCTCAAGAAACAGCCGAAAACTTGTATGAATATGGGCGTAATCTTGGATTAGCCTTCCAAATAGTTGATGATATTTTCGACTTCACCAGTTCTACGGATACATTGGGTAAGCCTGCTGGTTCTGACCTTAAAGATGGGCATATTACAGCACCTGTAATATATGCTCTGGAAGAAAAACCAGAACTGAGAACGCTTATTGAAGAGGAATTTGAAGAACCTGAAAATTTAGAAAAAGCTCTTGCATTAATAGACGATAGTAAAGGAATTCAACGTTCTCGCGATTTAGCTGCTTACCATGCAAAGCTTGCAGTCGAACAGATAACGCAATTGCCATCTTCTCAAAATCGTACAACTTTAATTGATATGGCTGATTATGTCCTAAGTCGTCTGAACTAACAGTTGCGAGATTTAATTTCAATACTGGAGGAATATTGGGAAAGTAGTTATCAGTTATTGATTTGTAATAAATCCTTAACTTATAACTTCTATCTTCGAGCACCTTTTTCCTATATCAAAAGGTATATGTTTTAACTTAATAAATCTCAATTTAAAACTTGTTTAAGCGATATCAGGAGGAATATCGGAACTGCCCCGATTTTGTTGTAGCAACCTTTCAATGACATCTTGTACCTGGGAACGCTGAATTTCTACAGCATTGCTTGTAGTGCCAGGAGTATCAAAAAAAATTATACTATCTACGGGTTCTAGTGCCATAATCTGGAACAAAATTTCCATAACTCCAATCGGTGCGGCTATCATTTGAGGGTCAAGCCCAACACCAGAGGTAGTACTGACATCTTGTAACGTAGGATAAGCGTATATTACCTGTTTTTGTAGTTTTGGATTATTTAAATTGTTCAAGGTTGTTAAAACCCAGTCATACTCAGGGTTTTGGACTATGTAATATTGAGTAAAACGCAATTTTTGAGCAATTTTAGTAAGTGCGGGAGCAATTGCCGCAACCAGTTGTGGTGTAATACCATCTTGGGGTGCATCGTCAATTAAAGATTGAATTTGTGCTTGTAAATTCATAATTACCTGTTAATAGTTCGTGGGCATCAGCAATAACTTCTATGAAATACGAAAAATTTCCCTTACATAATGGGAATAATATATTCAGCCAAATTTGTTTATGTAGGACAATCGGTGTTTCTGTTGCCTTGTAAAGCATTCAAGAATCAACTGGCAGTCCCACTCAATACAGCTTGTAATGTTTGTATGTTAAGGTCTTTTAAACAAGTAGACTATGAAATCAGCCGCGACCACAACTATTCAGGGAGAAAAGTCTATCGGCGTGGAGGCGATATTTCAACTCCTATTCGGAGAACTAAAATCTTCAACTAAAGCTTCGGAGTCCAATTGCCATGAAGTGGCAACACGAATAGCTGCCGAAGTGATGCGAATTTGCAATGAGAGCAAGCGCATCCAAGCTTCCGGGGAAATAAAAAGTTCGGCGATCGCCTTAGCTCGACACCGATTGTCTCAGTGTATGAGATACTACCAATTAGGTTCAAATCGAGGTAGGGTGGAGTTACACAGTACTCTAAGTGCCATTATTTATCGTTACATTAATCCGCCAAATAGACAACTGAGTTATCAAGGACGGTTGAGTGTAATTGAAGATTTTCTGCAAAATTTTTATTTGGAAGCATTGAACGCTTGCCGACGAGAAAATAAACTCGCGCCGACATATCGTCCCCAGACTCTTCTAGAATTAGCTGAGTATATGGCGTTTACCGAACGCTATGCCAAAAGACGTATTCCTTTACCAGGAAGGCAGCAGCAACTTATTATCCTGCGGGCACAAACTTTTTCTCAACAGCAACCTCCAGAAACCTGCGTTGATATCGAAAAAGCCGCAGAAGGTAGCAGCAATGACGGCGATGGTTCTTGGGAAGATCCAGCCGTACAGCAATTAAGATCGGCAATGGCATCTCAACCAGAACCAGAACCCTCAGAAGAGACCCTACGTTCTGTAGTAATTAACGAGTTAATGAGTTATCTCGAAGAACGACAACAAGGAGACTGCGCCGATTACTTCGCTTTGCGTCTAAAAGACTTATCTGCTCAAGAAATTGAATCGATTTTAGGTTTAACTGCTCGTCAGAGAGATTATTTGCAACAACGTTTCAAATATCATCTAATTCGATTTGCCTTGTTACACCGTTGGGAATTGGTTCACGAATGGTTGGAAGCTGACTTACACACTAACTTAGGTTTGACAGAACAACAGTGGCAAGTTTATACAGAAAAACTTGACGAAAAACAACGTTGTTTATTAGAACTGAAACAACAAGGTCAAGCAGATGAAAAAATTGCTAAAACCTTAGGTTTGTCTATGGCACAACTGCAAAAAAGGTGGTTTAAAATTCTCGAACAAGCTTGGGATATTCGTAACTCTTTTATGTCCGGATCAAGTGCATCTACTCATGAATAGTGACACAGAATCCTTACGAAACCAATTACTCGCTTGGTTGTTAGCAGATAATGCTTCAACCGAGGAGGATTTTTTGGTCGAATGTGAGGAAATTAACGGAGCACAAACTTATGAAGATAGCACTGCTTCCACAAGCGGTGTTTCTGAGTCGGATTCGATGCTCTATTCTTTTCAACTGGGAGAAATTCCTGCTGTGCAAACACGTTTTCAAGCCGTTCTTAAACGTCGGTTACAAAATCAAATTCAAGATAATCCACCCTTATTCCCTTGGGAAACACAATTAATAGATTATCCCGATAATGTTGACAACACATCCATGTCTTGGGTTCCTGACTTCGGATGGGCGGCACAACAGTCTAAACTAAGTTTGCCAATTCCCATGCCGGAGAAAATTTTTCAGCAACTATTGGCAAGGTGTCAAGAATTACTCACATTTCCAGTGCCATTAGGAGCAAAACTTGTTGGGGCGGTGGAGAGTTTATTCCCCAATGAACCCCAAGCACTTAACGATTTAGCGGGAATGGTACTAAGAAGCCCATACCGTTCTGCGGATACTTTAGAAAGAATACCTTCTGTAGAAGGTAGTTACTCTGATTTGCAGCCCCGTCAACAAATGGCATTGTCATTGTTGGCTGCCAAACAATTGTTAGAAAATCTAACTTTGTCTGTAAATGCATCTCGTGAGGTAGTCGAAAAGCAATGGCTAACCAATGTCGGCACTGTAACTCTGAGAGTAAAATATCTTCAAGATACAAACAAATTGTGGGTTGAAGCTGAATTACCATGCATGGGTAATTTGAAACTTGAGGGAGATAACTCACAAGTAGTAGCAGAATCCTCAGAATTAGGAACTGTCAGTTTAGAATTAAACTCAGTTCAACTAGGGGCCACTTATACATTAGCCGTTGAGTTACAAGATATGGATACTCAACCGCTGACATTTGCGATAATGCCAACAACTTCGTCCGAACTTAGCCGATAGAGGTTTCTATCAGCCATCAGCGGTTGGGTTGATAAAAAATTCGGCAAATAAAAAAAAGGTTTAGGGGTAGTAGTGAAACTGAGCCTTTAATTAACAAGTACACAGCCCCAAGCGTCTACAGCAACTCTAATAAATACGCCTTACTTTAGGGGTTAGGTTGCCTAACTGTATTTAGGTGCGTACAAATAATTTAAGAGTAAAGTGGGGTAATTAAGTATTCGACATTTTTAGGGATGAAGAACAGGTTCAGTGGGCGTCTACATATAGGATATTGGCGGCAAAAAATTCAGAATCCACCAACAATAGAAGTAGAAGATTCAATTACTTTAAGGGTGCTAGTCAGCGCTTTAGTGATTATAGGAATTGTCGCTACGGATATAGCCGCAGGGGCAACCCACAGCTTTTGGGCAATTCCTTTAAGTGTCTTGGGCGGAATTTGGAGTTATTACCGTCGTCGCGAAGCCAATATAGCGGTGAAATTCTGTATCGCTATCGGAATGTTATTAGCACTGGGTGGGTTTTTCGGGCGGTTGCTGGGTGAATTGAATGATACCCGACTTCTATTAGCAGAATTACTGATTCAACTCCAGGTTCTGCATAGCTTGGATATGCCCCGCCGTAAAGACTTGGGCTATTCGATTGTAATAGGACTAATTTTATTGGGTGTAGCCGCAACACTGAGTCAAACTTTTGCTTTTGCACCAGTGTTGCTGCTATTTTTGGCTATTGCTTTACCTACTTTAGTTTTAGACTATCGTTCGCGATTGGGTTTAGAACTGCCAACAGTTAAAAAACAAAAATCAAAAAATAAAGATACTTCAATTCTGAATTTAAAATTCTTATTTGTTAATTTTTCATTAATTGTAGTTATAGGATTAGCAATTTTCGCCGTTTTACCCAGAGTACCCGGCTATGGCGTGCGGACATTCCCGGTTAGTTCACCTATCGAAATAAAAGGCGATTTTAGCGGACGTAAAATAGTTAATCCCGGTTATGTACGTTCTGGTGGTAACAACGGTGAGAGTGGTGGAGATGACGACGGCACTTCAAAAGGAGCAACCGGCAATCGCCAAAAAGTTGATGATGATTTTTATTACGGATTTAATACCAAAATGAACCAAACTTTGCGCGGGGAGATGAAACCCAAAGTCGTAATGCGGGTGCGTTCTCAAGCACAAGGTTTTTGGAGAGTTTTGGCATTTGATCGTTACACCGGTGAGGGCTGGGAAATTTCTCGTAATGATAAAGTCAAACGTCTCAAACGTTCGCCTTTTTCCTATCAAACTTTTCTCAATCGCCCTTTCATTATTGGTAAAACCAGAGAAGTAGTACAGACTTACACAGTAGTGTCGGAATTGCCTAACTTGATTCCGGCTATGGCATATCCTAAAGAAATTTATTTTCCGACACCGATGATAGCCGTTGATACTGAAGGTGCCTTGCGAGCGCCAGTTGGTTTATCTGAAGGTCTTACTTATACCGTACTTTCGGAGGTTCCCTACCGCGATCGCACTTTATTAGGAAAAGCCACCAATAAGTACCCAGACAACATTAAGAATTATTACTTACAGGTTCCTCCAGAAATCGCCGAGAAAGTTAAGCAACTAACACAAAAAATTCTAGCTGACTATAACCGCCAACGAGTAGGGAAGACAGAGAAAAGTCTTTCATCAACTTACGAAAAAGCTCTATACCTAGCTCAATATTTGAAACAGAACTATACAGTCCCCCAAAATCTGTTTGAAATACCATCATTAAGTGAAAATGATGACTTGGTAGAAGCTTTCTTATTTAAAAACAAAGGAGGCTTACCCGACCAATTTTCCACGGTATTGACAGTCATGTTACGTTCTGTTGGCATTCCGTGTCGGTTAGTAACGGGATTTGCTCCAGGAAGTTTTAATCCATTTACAGGGATGTACGTAGTCCGTAACACAGACGCTTACGCAATGACAGAAGTCTACTTCCCTAAATATGGTTGGTTTGCTTTCGATCCCATACCCAGTCATCCTTTAATTCCTCCATCCATAGAAGAAAATCAAACTTTTTCTGTATTAAAGCAATTTTGGAATTGGATTGCAGGTTGGTTACCTTCTCCAGTAACCGGCTTACTCAACGGTATATTTGGGAAAGTATTTAGCGCGATCGCATTTCTGATATCGTGGTTTTTCTCTTTATTCTCTCAAGGGATTTTCGGTATATTGAGCGGATTAACTTTGGTAACAGCTGCTTCTTTGTTCGCTTGGCTGGGTTGGGATAAATGGCGAAAATTGCGCTACCGGCAATTTTTGGGTAAGTTGCAGCCGATGGAAAGACTTTATCAACAAATGCTTCAGTGGACTGCACAAAAGGGCTTAACCAAACATCAAGCGCAAACACCTTTAGAATATGCTCGAGTTTTATCTCAGCACCATTCTCCAACAAGCGCCTCTGTAATAGAAGAAATTTCTTATGCTTATGTCGGTTGGCGTTATGGCGGTACCAACCCAGACTTAAACAGCCTCCGTCAAAAATGGCAGCAGATAAAAAATACTTCAAAAAAATAAGCTTGTATTTTTGACTCCAAATATTCGGGTAAATAGAGGCATTTATGGTCGAAAAATGTCTGAAAACCCTAAATGCTAACTACCCCTTAAATTTCAAGGGGTAGTTTATTATTTAAAATCTAAAGCTTGGCTTTTTTCTTAGTTAATCAAAGATTTGTTTACTAATCTTGACGGATAACCATGACAAAGTTAGTTCGTCAATAAATTTGTGATGAAAAGAAATATATATAAAAATTTTTAAACTCAGCTATTAGAAACATTGATTATTTAAAGCAAGTAAATACTAATTACTAATGTTCTAAATTGAAACATATTTGAATTATGTACATAGATAGTCTTTTATCAAAATATTTGAAACTCTTTTAGCAGCAAATAATAGCAAGTAGAAATGAGCTAGTAGTAGTGAAACTGGGCGTGAAGAAGCAAGTAATATTGTGAGTCAAAATTTTTTAGGGAATAATATCATACCTTGTTTAGGTAATATTTTATCTATATCTTAAGGAATATTTTAATTAAAGAAACCTAAGAAATAACTAAAAAAAGTAGTTGATAAATAAAAACAAAAGCAGTTACGAACTAAGCGCGTTGTTAGTGCTATTTTTTGGGGATAACATGGAAAATAGTTGCTTTTAAAGGCATGATTCTTCATGTCTAATCCTCACACATATTTATCTTCAGTTTTCTTATGGACATTCAGTTAATCAACATCGGTTTCGGCAATATTGTTTCTGCCAACCGAGTAGTTGCAATTGTCAGTCCAGAATCAGCCCCCATCAAGCGAATCATTACCGATGCGCGAGATAGAGGTCAACTGATTGATGCAACTTACGGTCGTCGGACAAGGGCTGTCATTATAACTGATTCGAGTCACGTTATCCTTTCGGCTATCCAGCCAGAAACGGTAGCAAATCGTTTCGTTATTTCCCGCGAGCATCATGTTGTAGATAATTAGAAGGTGTATGGGTCGATATCCCTACTCCGATAATGTATACATTTTTCTGTAACATGTGAATTAAGCAACGATTCTAAAGTTGCCCACGATACAAATCTCACTAGGCAATAGTCATTTACTAAACTAACAAATGGCTGTTGACTGGTGAATAATGTATATAAATGATTCACAGGGAAAGCGGATGATGCAAGTCTTATCGACTAAAAGTGGTGCTAACACTAACAAGTTACTGTCTCAAGGTAGACTGATTGTTTTAACAGGTCCTAGTGGTGTCGGTAAGGGCACTTTAATGCGATTACTTCTTTCGCGTCATCCCGAACTTAATTACTCAATATCAGCCACTACCCGTTCTCCCCGTCGGGGGGAAGTAGACGGCAAAGACTACTATTTTATTAGCCGTACTGAATTTCAACGGTTAATCGAGAAAGGTGAATTTTTGGAGTGGGCGGAGTTTGCCGGTAATTTATACGGCACTCCTCGCGAACCAGTAATTGACCTCATGAAGTCTGGAAAGTCCGTATTACTTGAAATTGAGTTGGAAGGAGCACGACAAATACCTGCTATATTTCCCGAACTGTTGAGTATTTTTATACTTCCACCAACATTTAACGAATTAGAAAAGCGGATACGCGGTAGAAAAAAAGATTCTGAAGAGGCAATATCGCGCCGCTTAAAGCGTGCCAAAGAAGAAATTGATTCTGCTTCTGAATTCCAGATTCAAATCGTGAATGACGATTTAGAGACGGCAGTTAATGAGATTGAAGTAGCAATGTTTTCGGATAGTCAAGGGCTCCGATGAGAATTTTTTTAGGAGAAAAAATTCTCACCGATACCCGTCAATTATTTTGATAAACCGTAAGCTTAGCCGCGTCTTCGCGAGCGAGGGCGCTTAATGCTATTACCAGGTCAAAACTAGACTCAATAATCCGCATATTGCTTAAAAACAAAGGACACTAACCAAGACAATAAAAGTCTTTGTGTTGTGTCCTTTTGTCTTTTTCGTTGCTAACAACTACTTGATAAAAGAAGTATGAAACCGAATATCAACCAAATAAACCTTGTATAAATCCTAGGTTACTGGTTAAGAAGTAGGCAAATGCCGCACCACCAATGCCACCAATTAAAAAAGCACTAGCAAAATTGTTCCAACCTTCGGTAGTGTTAAAAGCGTTAGGTGGATTGGGCACAGTCACCATGGCAACTGGTTTATTTGGATTGCTATTAGCGTACATAGATAAGCAAGCGGTGAGGATCACAACCAAGCCGATTGTCGAAAGTAACCCAGCCAAGTTAGCTGACGCCGCATTACGCAGTGGACCTAATTTTGAAAATGGACCAAATAATAAGTAACCGTGAGCCATACCAACTTCCAATCCCCGTCTGAAAGGAGTTAGATCGGGACGATAAGCTGGTAAGTTTCCGATAAACCACTTGGTTAAGGGAGAAGAATTAATTGGGGTTTCTAAATTGCCTAACTGTGGATTACCAGAGGCGGCAAAAACAACCTCCTGATTTCTAGAATCGCTAGAATTATTTTTCGATGCATCAGCTGTTTGGGCCATATTTGACATATTTAAGTGTTCCCTATCCAAGAAATTGCTACTTTTCTACATATTAATAATTGTATCTGGAGGAGATTTTTAAAAGTAATTTTTAGAAAAATTAATAAATACAAAACTCGCTTCTACTCTATGAGCAAAAGCGAGTTGGACAAAAAAACTATTCCCAGATCAATAGGGATTTAATTGGAACTTTAAGCTACATGTGAACTTATAACTCCAACAACATTTTTTTGTGTATCCGATTTACCGATCTTCGTCAAAAATTTTAGGCCAGAACCTCTATACAAAACTAACTAGCGCGTTAACCGTAGCTGAGTGTGTAAAACTCGGAATGAACAACGAAGCTGAAGCTTATATAAAGTGTTATTTATGCCTAAAGTGTCTCCAATAAGAAACACATAACTAATCAATTAAAGTCAGCAACACCGTTGTTGCCTCGTTCAATTGTTTACGGTAGTGGATGGAATAATAGGTCTGGAAAAATATTGTTGAAGACAATCAACAAAATCGCAGTAAATATCAACATCGCAAACAGTAAGACTGGTGCGAGGGAAAGATACGTCAAGAAATTATTTTGCTGCATGAATTATTACTCCCGAGTAATGAAAAGCAGGTGGATAAATTTTGGATGAGTAGATTTACGCCTATGTAGAATTAAGAAAAGTGGTTTTAAAGACAGCCGGAAAATAAATTATGATTCATAATTTTGCTTGTCTTTGTCTAGCTGGTAGAGCTATTTAATGACCTTCTTAATTAACCATGGCTACTAGCGTGGAGAAATTGGAATTTCTTCATCCTTTGCAGTCAATTCACCCGAAAGCAATTCTTTGATTGCTGCTGCAGGCCAAGCAAAACCAGAAAGCATAAGGGGTAATGCTGTAGGTACGTCGATAATTATTTCCTTCATTTCGGCATTTTTCTCGTCCCTCACCGCTATCAGGTAAGCACGGCCTACCCAACCAATCCAGCCAGCAACGTAAAGAAATATTACGCCAGGGATCAAGAAGTCACCAGCATTACTCAAACGACCATCAACAATTAAGTGAGGTAAACCCTCTGGACCACACAGCGCCTGAGAATACCGTTCAAACCTTTTAGCCCCAGCATTGGGGTCAGCGGTAGTGTTGCGGGCGGCCGCAGCACGTTCTTGAAAAGCAGCGGATTCGCTGCACGGTACTAGGTCGGCACCTAGAGATAAGGCTGGTGGGGCGAAATTAAACGCCAAACTAACAGCTAAAATTAGAGCAAACAAGCGTCTCATGGATTTGTTTCCTTTTATTACGAAACAAAAAATTTTGTACAAAACGAAGCGGCTTGTACAAATTTAAATTTGTGTAACTAAGAAGCGATCATACTCTTGATGCGTAAACTGAGTAAAGTTGAAGTAAATAAAAGTTAAAGCTTCTCCAAGAAAATTTTTATTTGGCGTACCTCTATAAGATGGCAACTGTTTTAGCAATAGAAACTAGCTGCGATGAAACTGCCGTAGCAATTGTTAACAATCGTCAAGTTTGTAGCAATGTCGTAGCATCACAAATTTCAGTTCATAAAAATTATGGTGGAGTAGTGCCAGAAGTTGCTTCCCGATTACATTTAGAAACAATAAACTCAGCCATAGCCCTTGCTTTACACGAAGCAAAATTGGATTGGAGAGAAATTGACGGTGTCGCTGCAACTTGTGCTCCTGGATTAGTAGGGGCACTGTTAGTGGGTTTGACTGCTGCTAAGACTCTATGTATGGTGCATTCCTTGCCATTTCTAGGAATTCATCACCTCGAAGGTCATATTTATGCCAATTACTTAAGCGAAACAAGCCTTAAGACTCCATTTCTCAGCTTATTGGTTTCAGGGGGGCATACAAGCTTAATCCATGTCAAAGATTGTGGAGTTTATGAAAGCTTAGGAGCAACACGGGATGACGCAGCAGGTGAAGCATTTGACAAAGTAGCGCGGTTATTAAAGTTAGGATATCCGGGAGGACCAATAATCGACAAACTTGCACAACAAGGGGATCCAAACTCCTTTAAATTGCCAGAAGGAAGAATTTCCTTACCTCAAGGGGGCTATCATCCCTACGATGCTAGTTTTAGCGGATTAAAAACTGCGGTATTACGACTGGTACAACAGTTAGAGAAAAAAAATGCTGAAATTCCTGTAGCAGATGTCGCAGCAAGCTTCCAGGATACCGTCGCCAGAGCGCTTACTAAAAGAGCTATAACTTGTGCTTTAGATCATGGTTTGGATACTATCGCTGTGGGTGGTGGAGTCGCAGCTAACAGTAGTTTGAGAAAGCAATTGCAAGCAGCAGCAGAGAATAATAACCTGCGAGTTTTATTTCCTTCTTTAAAATTCTGTACTGACAATGCCGCCATGATCGGTTGTTCTGCCGCGGATCACCTCAACAGAGGACATACTTCTTCTTTGAGTCTTGGTGTTCAATCAAGACTGCCATTAACTCAAGTTATGGATCTGTATAAATAATGATGATGGGATTGCAATTCCTGTCAAATGCAGGGGCTAACTATTTCAATCACCCTACGGGCATATTTCGCCGGCAGCCTCAGTAAAGCTGAACATCCAGAAGGTTTGGAGGAAGCAATATTCTCGTTCTTCCTCTGTCTCCCTTCCCTTGGCAATCTCCTACTTTCCAAATTGCTTATGCCTCTCATCTCTTGTACTGCCCCAAGAGGGTAATACCCCATGACTATTATCCTTTGGCTGATTGCTCAGTTACGAATTAATAATAGAGCGGATATGATTGGCAACAGCATCTGGCTGCTCTAACATTGCTAAGTGTCCGCAGTTAGGAATTTCGATGACGTTGTCGCCGCAGTATTTAAACAAGGGGTGAAAACTAGCCAAGTGACGAACGTACTTTGGTTCCATGACTTTATCCTCGGCACCTGCTAAAAAATAAGCTGGCTGTTTAAGTTGGGATACTAATTGGGGTAGATGGTTTATTTCTTCTTCAGTTGTTGAATCAAGTAGTGCTCCTAAAGCAGCTTGAGGATCGGCGACCAAAAAATCAATGACTCGCCTACGAGCCCAATGACGTTCTAAGGGACGCGCTACAGAATTTCTAGCGATAATTAAGTCAATTAGAGGTACTTGAAATAGCCATCTGGGACGAAGTTGTAGAAACCGCTGTCCGGCAGAGCGAAATTTTTCAAATGCTTCTTTAAGATAAATCCCACCACCAGAATTGATACAGATGACTCCTTTCACTTCTTCAGGCATTTGAGTCGCTGCCCATAAAGCAATAGTGCCACCAAGAGAATGACCAATCAACCAAGCATTATTCACATTTAACTGTCTCAAGAGGACTACTAAATCCTCCATGTAGGCAAATGGGGTATAAAGCGAATTAAAAGGATTGACGGATTCCCCGCGCCTTGTAAGATTCACATCACAAGAGACGCGATTTTGGTCTTTGTCTTTTGTTTCTTTCAATTGAGATTCCCCAAAACCTCTTAAGTCATAGGAGAGACATCTAAAATCTGCCTCTAGACGCTCAATCGCAGGTTGCCAATATCCACGGCTATTAAGCCAACCGTGGATAAATACTAAGGTGTGGGTGCTGTGGACGGGAACCGTTAGCTCGTATGCGTGTGGAACGCCAAAGATCTCGATAGTTGCCATGCTTCTATCGTACCTTTAAGGACGAAAGCGACAAAACAGAAGTTTAGAACTAAACGTGTAAAAATACCTGTCAAATTTTAGCAACATAATGATGGGAAAACCGTTCCTTGGTGGAATTAATTAATTAATTTTATATGCAATACCAAAGGATATAGCGTCGTTTTGAACACTCTATTACTGGTTTGGATATGCAAGATAAAACATAAATAAGGTTAGGCTTACTACTTAATTTTTTTAATTATTAAACCGCATTTTTTTTAATGAATCAACCGAAATCAGATATTCATATACCAAGAAATCTTCCACGGACGCTTTCCGCAATTTTATGACCCAAATATTCTGGAATTAAGCTTTCGTTTGGCCCCAACAAATAAAGAATTAAACGCGTTCTTCCTCGCCAAACCAGAAGGTTCGCATTTACCACTAGCAAGTCTTCGAGCCACATAGCATACATCACCTTATAGAATAACCCCGGTTGATTGTCAGCTTCAATAACTAAAGCTGGTAAATGAAAAACTGGATCTACATAAAACTCGGTTTCTACTTTTTCTAAACCAGCATCTAGATTAAATTCTACTGCTAGCATCTCTTCTACCTCGAAGCGTCCTCCCAAAGCTTCACGAATTGCACGACGGACGTTTTCCGCTGTTTTCTCCGAAAGGGGTTTACTACCACGAGATACAAGTAGTTTAATAAAAACCAGCATTGGCGGCTTGATTTGTCCATACAAACTTAAACTGTGAATTGTCAGTCCGTAAGCTGCTAAGACACCAAAAATATCGCTGAGAAGAAAAGATTGATTGCGGTAGGCGAAATGCAAAGCACTTTTACCGCCTTCGGGTTTCAGTTCGATAACAGCACGTCTGGTTTTATAGAGGCGATAGGCTAGCCGCAAATTTTGCAGTTGAATCTCACTGCTGACAAATTGCTCGTAAAACTGGGGAAACGACTTATTAAAGCGTTTGAGGAGTTCCAGCGTTGATGTTTTTAAACCAGAAGCCATTTTTTAATGTAAGACTCGCTTGCTGTTGTTAAAATTAATGCTCTTGACGGTCACCCATAGGAATTTTTGACCGTAAATAAACACAAGGTATAGCCATGCCTCAAGATTTTAAGACAGTGTTATATACAATTAATTCTCAGATATTAAGGTAGCTTTTAGTTAAATTTTCCGCTTTCTCTGTCAACAAGATGCTAAAGTTGAAAATAATTGATGTTAAACACGTTTCTAGTTTCGCTCTCATCGTCTATTAAATTTCTGAAACGCTTAACTTAATTAGTTAGTGTAGAATTTTATAGAGACTCAGCTGCGATAAACGTGATTTATACGCACGTCACAGAAACGTGACAACCAATTAAGTTATACTACCCGAACCAGGCTGGCATGGGTTTTTGGAAAACTTGGTTTAATACTAATGATGGTGTCGTGACAACTAAAACGACTCATGGGCTTGAAGAACATACCACTACTTCTGATGGAAACAACGACCATCGTAGTAGCGATCGCATAGTTTTTAGCACGGAGCGAGATATTGACTTGTATGAGTTAGAAGAACTTTGTGACGCGGTAGGTTGGTCTCGTCGCCCTTTAAGAAAAGTCAAAAAAGCCATCGAGCACAGTTTTCTCGTTGCTACCATGTGGCAAGTACGGGGAAATAGAAGAAGACTCGTTGGTTTTGCCCGTGCTACCTCAGATCATGCCTTCAATGCCACTATTTGGGATGTAGTGGTTCATCCAGACTTTCAAGGGAAAGGAATGGGTAAGGCATTAATGAAATACGTACTCAAAAAACTTAGAAGTGAAGAAATTAGCAACGTCACCCTTTTTGCCGATCCCCATGTTGTAGATTTCTACCGGCATCTCGGCTTTATGCCCGATCCAGAAGGCATTAAAGGTATGTTTTGGTATCCTCACTAATCCTAATTTTTTGTATTTGAATAAACTTACCGCTCTTTTGCCCGTATATGGCAAATTTATGTTAATTCAAGACTAAGTGAAAATCCGCGCTCAAAATAGGCGCGGAATGTCACCAGTACAAGTTTAATCTGGGTCAAGTTGACTTCATTCTCCAAGAATTAATTTTTCACAATTACCTTAAATATGATATTATGCAAATAGTAAGACCAAAAAGTTGACTTGTCCGGGATGTAGCGCAGCTTGGTAGCGCGCCTGCTTTGGGAGCAGGATGTCGCAGGTTCGAATCCTGTCATCCCGATTTGAACGATATATTAAATAAAAGCTTTAAAGATATTAGAAGCTATTAGAGATTCTGAAGTTTTTTGTTGTAAATTTCAAAAAAATGAATTGCTTCTCTTCAATTATTATTTTGCTATAGATTAAATATTTACTGGTTATAAATATTCATCAACAATAAGTGTTTATACTGAATTGATTCTACGTGTATAGTCTAAAAAACCTTTGAATTAAATTACTCTCAAGGACAAGTCTAATAGTTTATCTAAATTATCTGTTTGAATAAAAACGTAAAAAAGAATACATTTGAAACGATTGACATGGAACGATTTTTTTTTCAATAGCGTCAACATTATTTAAGAAAAGCAATAAAATGGCAATTGGTATTATCCTTACAACTGGAAATATTTTCGCTTTTCTGTTTTCAATACGTCTATACAGGTATTTTGTCTTGTAGTTCAGTAGAATATTGAACAAACAGGTCAGAGCCAGCAAGTAGCACAGTCAGAAAAACTCTTAAAGAGACTATAACTGTAAAAAGTCGGTTCATAGCTTACCAATCAGCCTCGACTTTATTGAAATATTGATGCTAGGAGAAGTCATGAAATCATTAGTTCGCTGGGGAGCAACATTAGGTTTAGTGGGGAGTACTCTACTAGCAACTGTTACGAGCGGAATTGCCCCAGTAATAGCACTCTCAGAACAACAAATCAAAACGAAGCTCGACAACATACCAGTATTTTTGATTACTAATCCCCAGGGATTGCCCTTGAGTCGCCCTCTACCCGAGCAAAATGGTAAGCAAGCTGGTGGTTCAGTGACTGGTGTTTACATGAGTCAACAAGAAGCCCAAGCTTTTATTTCCGAATTGCGCAGTGCCAAAGGTAAAGATCCGAAAATGAATCAGATGGTGAAAAGCCTTCAAGTAACCCCCGTACCTTTAGGAGTCATTTTTCAGCAACTGCAAAAAACTAAAAATCAGCCAAACCGCTTGTTATTCGCCTTTAAGCCCCTTGAAAGGGAAGTAAAAGGGGCTATGGATTTATTGAAAAAAAGCGGTCAACAGGTAAAACAGTTTAGAAGCGTACCTGTTTTTATCGTTCGGTTTGCACCAGATAAAAGTTATGTACCGATTAAGCTCGGAGATCAAAAAGCGGAACAAGAAGTAGTTCCTTTGTTCTTGAGCATGCAAGACGCTAAAAATCTGCTCAACCAAGTAAAGCCAAAATTTCCCAAGGCTGATATTCAGGTGGTAGATGTAGACGGGATACTCAGTACTTTGCAAGAGAAAAACGATCCTTGGCTCTCGAAAGTACAATTTTGGCCAGGCCCAGAAGCTAGACAATATATTCAGAAACTTCACAAGCAAAACACAACTACAGCACCTAAGAAATAGTACATCTAGCCTCCCATACTCTTGAGACATGGCAAATAAGCAGCAGTTACAAGTATCTGGTTCAGAACTCTCTTCGTGGCGAGATGCTGCCATATCTGCTGCTGTATCTGCTAATGTCTCGGAGTTTGAGGTAGATTGGCTGCTACAGGAAATAGCTGGATTAAACTCTTTAGCGTTACGTTTGGGTTCTTTTAAAGACAGGTCTCAAATTCAGCTAAAATTACCTCTACAAGAATTATCAATACTGTGGCAACAAAGACTCAAAGAAAGCCTTCCAGTCCAGTACATTACAAAAATTACTCCTTGGCGACATTTTAATATTACAGTTTCACATAACGTTTTAATTCCCAGACCTGAAACCGAATCCTTGATCGATCTGGCGATCGCCGCTACTGCTGACAACCCGGAAATACAGCAAGGGCATTGGGCGGACTTAGGTACTGGTAGTGGAATAATAGCTTTAGGATTGTGTGGTGCCTTTAGTAGTGCAAGAATCCATGCTGTAGATTTTTCCTCAGAAGCGCTTTCTATTGCTCGCCTGAACGCCGAACGTTACGGTTTTACCAAACACATTGAATTTTACCAAGGTTCTTGGTGGGAACCGTTAGATTTTCTTAAAGGTGAATTTAGCGGTATGATATCCAATCCTCCTTATATTCCTACAAGTACCCTACCCGAACTGCAACCGGAAGTATTTAAACACGAACCGCATCTAGCTTTAGATGGTGGAAGTGATGGCTTAGAATGCATCCGCCATTTGATAGAAACTTCATCCGATTATTTAAAACCTGGTGGGATATGGTTGGTTGAAATGATGGCTGGACAAGCAGATAAAGTCAGACAAATGCTCCTTTCGGAAGGTAGTTATCACAAAATTGAAATTTATCCCGATTTAGCTGGAATTAAACGTTTTGCACTTGCCTATAAAAGCTAGGAACAGCCCATGAGTGGGAAGGCAAAAGTCACGTCGCTTCGCTCCGAATTCAAAATTCAAAATACCCTACAGGAACACCTTCGACGAACAAAATTCAAATCCCCATAAATAAATAATGAGGCTTGAAATAATGACTTTTTATGCCTTGTGCTGAAGCCGAAGGGCACAATTGTTTTATCTTATCCATAAATGAATAATGGTGCTTCTATCCAGTTTCTTTTTTGGTCAAATAGCTCAGGTGGTGTTTGTGCTTTTTCAAGCACCAATTTATGGTTAACAATGGCATTAAATAGAAATTTTGTATTTAATAGGACTTACGCAACTGGCACATTTTTCTCGTAGGGTGGTGTGACACTATGCTTCGTTTTTAACGCAATAATAAGACGGTGAGTGTACGGCACCAACCAGGATCTTGTGACGCGCAGCCTTAGTCCTGTTTAATAAACCGTAACTGGGGTTATTAATTAAGTAGGCTAGCAACAGTTAATATATAACCATTTGGATCTTTAATAGTAAACTCACGCATCTGGTAAAAGGTATCCATTGGTTCGGCTACGACCTCTGATGTGTCAGTGAGACTATCGTAAATAGCTTGTGCATCGGTTACTTGTAAATTGAGAGCTACACTGTAACCTATATAAATTTTACCTTTAAGACTAGGATACTTATCTTCGATATTTTCAACTGTTTGAAGCATAATATCATTACCTGCAACGCTGATAGTCGCAAAGCAGGCTTTATGTGGATTAGTCTTACTTGGTAAACTCATCTTAGTTTTGGCATCTAGATTTCGTTGATACCAAGATATAGTTGACTCAATGTCGTTAGTAACTAAATTGGGAAAAACAGATTGACTCATAGCAATTCCTTCATACTTATAAATGCATTTGTACTATAGCAAATTTTAGACTGAATGAAATTTATTTTGAAAAGCACAGAACTTATTTTTGTTTCCAGAACTCAGGTTATGTAAGCTAATAATCAAAGAGGGTCCGGAACTGGTGATGAGGAGTAAATAATAAATTTTATACTAACAACTAACAACTAATAACTAAAATGACACAGGTTTCTATTGCCGAGTTGGTAGCGGGAGCTAGAGAAGGTAAAGTAGTCAGCTTTCCCACAGATACCGTTCCTGCCCTAGCAGCAAAACCCGAAAATGCAGAATTAATTTTTACAGTAAAAAAACGTAGTCCTGATAAGCCGCTAATTCTTATGGCTGCTGATTCAGGGCAAGTTTGGGACTTTGTGAAAGGTAGTAAAGAAGAGTATGAAATTTGGCAGCAAGTTGCAGATAAATACTGGGGTGGAGCGCTGACTTTGGTATTGCCAGCTTCAGCGAAAGTGCCATCATGTATGAATCCCAAGGACCCCACCACAATTGGTGTCAGAGTTCCCCAAAGTGATATTGCTTGCAGCATTTTAGCGCAAACTGGTCCCCTTGCCACTACTAGCGCTAATTTATCTGGGCAGCCCGCCTTGCAGACAATGGCGGAAATTGAGGCAAAGTTTCCCGATGTACTCACTTTGGATACAAATGGATACAATCGTCAAAAGCCTGGGATGGGTATTCCTTCTACCGTTGCTAAGTGGAATGGAGGAAAATGGCAGATTTTGCGTCAAGGCGCAGTAAATTTAGATTGACAAAAAAATTTTTAATCAATCAACGTTGGCTGTATATAACATAAGCAACCACAGCTTCGGTATTTATAAGAAATCGCCTCTTACTTGATATAACAGTGATATTGCTCAATTAATCTATCTAAAGATGGGATGAACTGAGTAGTGTACTTTTGTAATTAATTAAGAAGTAGAAATTTAGCAAAAAATTATGGATTTGAATAACTGGGTATATTTTGCAGCGGGATTAGCATTAGGAATAGCTATTTGCTGGCTATTTAATCGGTTAAAAGCTTCTTCTTCTTCTTCTAATTCGTCTTTAAGGGTATCGGCTCAAGAAAATCAGCAGGATATCGTGGCGTTATCTCAACGAATGAGAGAAATCGAACTGGCTTACCATTTGGCACGAGAAATGAGTCAGTTTAAAGCCGGCTTTCTGGCACGTACTACTCACGTATTGCGATCGCCACTCAATGGTTTGATTGGATTGCATCAATTAATTTTATCGGATTTATGTGAAAATCCCGAAGAAGAGCGAGAGTTTATCAGTCAAGCTCACGAACGAGCTTTAAAGTTATTAAATCTTATTGATGAAATTCTTCATATTGCTAGAGCAGAACATGGCAATAGTAAATTAGATATCCAGTCTGGCTTATTAAATCACACTTTACAGGAAGTTTATGAATTAACTTATATGCTTGCTGAAAATCGTAATTATCCATTTGAAGTGGTGCAACCAAGTGAAGAAATTTATGTTTTGGCAGATCGACGTTGGTTAAAACAAATATTAGTCAACTTGATAGATGCTGCCATATCTCAAATGGAAGAAGGTAAGATAAGCATTTCTGCGAAAGCCAACTATAAGAGTAATGTTGCTTGTATTTGGTTAGATGTACCCCCAGAGGCTATTCCTTCTAGAGAACCCATAGATTTAATTGAGTCAGAAGAAACCGAAGAAACAGACGAGCAAAAAAATCAATTACTCCCAACAGGAATGAAGTTATTACTCAATCAAACTTTACTTGAAGTAATGGGAGGAAAAATTGAAATTGTTTCCTATCCCAAAACCAATAAAAATGAGGATCTTTCCAGGTTACAAATTTCTATCCCTTTAGGGATTCCTGAAGCTGAGTTGCAGCACTAAGACTCGACAAATTTGAGCGGTTGTATATCACCATTGTTGTGGAGGTATTCTGCTCAAAACCAATTTTTTCGTAAAATTTTTGTTGGTGAGTAGTCATTAAATAAACGCGTTCTACCCGATTCATCCGGGGATGACTCAAAACCGTTTCCACTAATTTACTACCCAGTCCAGTTCCACGAAAATCTGGATGGATTACAACGTCCCAAATTGTAGCACGGTAAATACCGTCACTTGTTGCTCTGGCAAAACCAATTAGTTGCTGTTTATTCCATACAGCAATTACCGGCTCACTATTTTTGATTGCTTCTGTTAAATCCTCTATATTGCGCTCTTTTGCCCAAAAAGCACCATTAGAAAATAGTTCTTGCAGTTGAGAAAGGTCGATTTCCGACTTTGCATCACTAAATAAAATCTGAGAATTGTTCATCTTTACGTTACCCAGATAAAAGTATTGTTTTTTTAGATATACCAACCTTTTTATAACTTACGCAAAGCCCCCCAAAGAATCGGGGGGCTAGAGATATACAAAAATCTGGAACACCATATTTTTCTCTCTTTTTGCGTAAGTCCTAATTGTATATCGCAAATGTTACAACTTATCTAAAAAAATATAAAAAAATTAACAGATTGCAATTAAGAATAAATATTTTACCCTTGAGAGCATTTTAGGAGGAGGACGTAAGCTCCTCATCACAAATCCAGTGCCACAAAGGATGAGAAGAACCTTGTTGGCGAATGCGATAAACCTGTTTTTCCAAGCGCTGCTTTTCCGAAGCCGGCATCCCAAATAATATATTACGACTTTGCCAAATTAAAACACTAAGAGTCATACCAATACATAAACTGAGTCCGAGAGCAGCAAAAGGGTGAAACACTAAACCGTATCGGACCGCAGACCAAGTAAAATAATCCTGCCACAACTCAATTTCTGTACGTAAATCCCACAAACACAAAGGAGCTAGCGTCAGCCATAAAAATATAACTAGCAACCATCGAACGTAAACCGTGAGCCTATGCAGTTTTTCCACCTGCTGAATAAAAGATGAATCAGATGACGGTTGTTCTATTTGAGCCATAAGCATTGGGAATTAGGGATGGGGAGAGTGGGGGTGATGGGGAGATGGGGAGATGGGGAGATGGGGAGAAATTTTTATCGTTAATCGATTAGCTCCAAGGTAGTAAGTCTTACTTTTAACTTCTAACTCCTAACTCCTAACTCCTAACTCCTAACTTCTAACTTCTAACTGTTCGCCGTTAACTGTTCGCTGTTACCAGGAGGCTTGGATGTTTCTTGACGCTCGCGCCACCAAGCTAGTAGGGTACTGGCGATGAAAATACTCGAATATGCTCCCGCAGTAAAACCAATAATTAGCGCTAAAGCAAAGTTTTAGAGGGTTTCACCACCAAATAGAAAAATTGCAATTAATGATAGTAAAGTTGTGAGCGTGGTATTTATCGATCGCGCTAAGGTTTGATTTACTGCATTGTCTACAATTTCAACTATGGGACTATCGGGATTTACTTTGAGAGTTTCGCGGATGCGGTCGTAAATTACTACAGTATCGTTAACTGAGAAACCGGTAATGGTAAGTAAAGCAACAATAAATAAGCTATCTACTTCTAAACCAAATAGCAATCCGAATATCGAGAAAATCCCTGCTGTCATTAAAATGTCGTGAAAAGTGGCGACGATGGCAAATACTGCGTAGTCCAACTGAAATCGAATCGATAGGTAAATTACAATACCGGAAAATGCCACAATCAAGGCAGTGATTCCGGTATTAAATAATTGTCTACCTAATGTTGGTCCTACAGTATCAATTTGCTTTTTTGCCGGATCGAAAGTACCGATTTTTTCACTTAAAGCACTTTCCAACTGGGTGCGCTTTTCAACTTTTAATTCTTTAGTCCGAATCAATACGCCGTTTTTTTTGCCAGTTTCTCTATCGGCGATTAACTGGATGCTGCTATCGGCTAATTCCTCTGATGCGGCAACTTCTCGAACTACGTTGATATCAATTTCTTCATCGCAGTTATTTGGCAAGCTACAATCTCGTTCAAACTGCAACCGCGTACCGCCGATAAAATCCAAACTAGGACGTAGCGGTGCGCCAATCTCACTTTGCCAAGAAAGCACCATGGAGACGATGCCAGCTAATAGAATAGCACCAGAAACAGCCCACCACAAAGTTCGCGATTTATTAACACTAATTTTCATTTTGCTACCTGTGCCTTATTTGAAGTTGGCAGGCTGGGGCAGAAAAGTTCTGGCTTGCGTATTGAATCAATTCTGATTGCTATAAACATTAACGTGCGACTACAAGTTACTGCTGTAAACATACTAACTGCTACCCCTACAGCCAAAGTTACGGCAAAGCCTTTGACTAAGCCAAATCCTAACCAAAACAGGGCTGCACAGGCAATTAGTGTTGTGATATTACTATCTAAAATACTAGACCATGCTCGGAAAAAACCAGATTCAACAGAACGATAAAGTGATTTACCAGACCGTAATTCTTCCCGTGTGCGTTCAAAAATTAGCACATTGGCATCAACCGCCATGCCAATACTAAGGATAAAACCGGCAATACCGGGTAGGGTTAAAGTTACGCCAAGCAAAGCGAAACAAGCCCAAGTCAAAAGGGCATAAATTATCAAAGCTAGATCGGCAATTATTCCCGGTAGTCTGTAGTAAACCACCATAAATATTAATACTAAAATCAAACCACCAACAGCTGCATAAATACTGCGTTGGATGCTATCTCTACCTAATGTGGCACCGACTGTACGATTTTCTACAATTTCTATGGGTACCGGTAGGGAACCACCGCGCAACTGTACCGCTAAATCTTGAGCATCCTGGGCTGTAAAACTACCGGAAATTTCAGCACTACCACCGGTAATTCCCGTGTTCGCGTAGGTGATTGCTACAGAAGCAGCGCTAATTAATTCATTATCAAGAAAAATACCAATACTGCGTCCAGTACCTGCCAGATTTTTAGTTAAATCGGCAAAAAGTCTGCCGCCTTCTTGATTAAACTGAAGCCCTACAGCCCAACCACGCGCACCTTGTTGGGGGCTATAGGGGGTGGCATTAGTTAAAAATGTACCTGTAAGCGGCGGATCTACACTTGCAAATAATTCGGCGATGGCCTCTTGATTAGTTTTCAGTTCTTGTTGATTTTTTTCAATTGCAGCTTTATCTTTATTTTCAACTGAACGTAACTCTTCTTGTTTGGCTTTGAGTTGTTCGCGATTGGCTCGTAAAGCAAAAAGTTGAGCTTCTGTGTTCTGCTTTTGAGTCATAAACTCTAATTGTGCCGTACCACCCAAAACTCGATCGGCTTGTTCTGGATTATCAACTCCAGGAAGCTGAATCAAAATTTTATCAGTTCCTGCGGTTTGAATGACGGGTTCGGAAACTCCCAATCCATTGACTCGATTGCCGAGAACTGTTTGTACTGCTTCCAATTCAGGTTCGCCTATTTGTGTAATTTCTGGAGTTGTCTTAACCTGAATAGTTAGTTGCGAACCTCCCCGTAAATCTAACCCCACAGGCACTGGACTTGTAGCAATTACCGTCACTGCGGCAAGCACCATTACTAAAATTAAACCTAATAGCAATTGCTGTTGTTGTTTTGGCATACCATCCCCCGTGACGCGCGACAAAGGCTATAATAGCGTTTCTTTATCAGTTATGAGTGAAGAGCTATTTATTTTACTATTATTTGCACATAGGGTATTGAGGGGTGGGGAGATAGGGGGATGGGGAGATGGGGAGATGGAGAGATG
>JBHJJJ010000179.1:0-6179 GCA_050042755.1 Rivularia sp. (in: cyanobacteria) | reverse complement strand
ACGACTTACTCAATGGTAGCGTGGGTGATGATACGCTAAATGGTAGTGTCGGTAATGACAAACTAAATGGTGGAGTTGGCAAAGATATTTTTGTATTTGGTAGCGAACTTTTGGATGGTTTGGAAGATTTGGATAGCATTCGTAACTTTCAAACGGATGATATGTTAGATTTCACAACCTACTTAGGTGCTGGAGGAACAATTGATTTCACCCGTGTCTCGCAGAATTTATTACAGGTCGATCTGATAAATCTCAGCAATGAAGTTGAAGACGTAGTAAATATTTTTGGTAACCAAATAGCTCTCGCAGTTGCTGAGGATCAACTTAGCATGATGTAAAAGTTGGGGTAATATCAAGTTCTGATGAACACTTAAAATTAATGCGGGCAGCGATGCCCGCACCACGAGAGTTTTTTATATTACATTTAATACCCAAGGGAAAAGGCATTTTGTGTTGCTCTTCGAGAAGAATCATCAGCCATTACTGGAAGTATAAGACGGCTTGGAGTTGATAGAGCTATTTGTTGCCCAATTCCTATTTTCCAAACTTCTGCAAAACCCTCAACCTCAACAACCGATAATCAAAAGATTTCCCAAGAGCTTTCTCCCCCAAAACTTCCACTCGCCACGTCTCCCACATCAACAGCAACCACAAAACTTCTCCAATGCGACGCTGACGAATTTGCCCTCCTATTTGACCTGCCAGAATTTTCCGAATAATATCTTCTTGATAACGCCCTTCAGATTTCAAAATACCCGCATTCAACCTTTTACTAACTTCACCCCACAACTCACCCAAACACCAACTATTTAAAGGTACACCCATACCGCGTTTTTCTCGCCACACAATTTCTGACGGCAACCATGATTCAACAGCACGTTTGAGGATATATTTTTCAGTATTACCCTGTAAATAAAGTTCTCCGGAAAGTGCAAAACAAAACGAGGCTAATGATAAATCACAAAATGGCGATCGCACTCTTAAATCAAATGCTTTTCCTAAATTTGTAGCTCTCGGATGAATATTTTGTGCGCCTTTGAGCATCAAACTTGCACGTCGCAATCTTGCTAAAATATCATGAGTAAATTCCGGGTTTAATGCTTCGGCAATCCAATCTTCTGAATTAATATTTTTAATTTGACTTGATAAGTCTAATTGAAAAGATTGCGCTTCATAACCATAAAGCCGATGAAAAGTCCGTAGATATTGTTGATTAAAATCCTCAGAATTATAAATACCAGCAGCAATTAAGGGTTTATTCGTCCATCCAGCAAATAATTGGTCACCACCTTCACCGTTGAGAATTACAGATGTTTCCTTTGATGCAGCTTCGCACAGTAAATATATTGGTACAGTCACTCCATCACCAAAAGGTAAATCTAAGGCTTTGGCGGTAGCGCTAATTGCCGACTTAATTCGCTTTGGTGTTGCATCTACTTTTACCAAAGGAATCTGTAAATGTACGGCAACAGCTTCAGCAAAAGGTAATTCCGAAACTCCATACTTGCCAAAATCCAAAGCATATGCTTTTACCTTTACCCCAGCTTGCACTAATAGAGCCGCGATAATTGATGAATCTAATCCCCCAGAAAGAAATACCCCTACTTCTGAATTGGGTAAATTACTCAGTTGACGCTCGATAGCATTTGTAAGTAAAGATTGCAGTTGCGATATCGCCGTCTTTTCATCTCGAATTAAATTTTTTGCTTCTCTCCATTCATAGGAATTTTGGATTGCATTATCCTTTAGATTTTGGATTCTACAATCATCAGTTATCTCCCAAACAATTTCATATCCTGCAGGTAGCGTAAAAATATTCTCTACAGGAGTTAAAGGAGTGGGTACGTAAGAAAAACAATTGTAACCGTAAAACCCGGGAATACTAACTTGTGGCGATTTTAAAATAGGTAATAACAATTGCAAACGCGAAGCAAACCAAATTACCTGCTGTTGGCGAAACCAGTATAAAGGTAAACGCCCAAAACAATCTCGACTTAAAATTAATTCTCTATTGACAAACTTGATTGCGGCATCGGGTAATTCTGGAATTCCAGCAGCAGAAACTGAAACCTGACAAAAATCTTTTTTCTTAAGAATTCCTTCCCCGGTAATAGAAGGATTATTTGTAAAACTCCATCGGGCTAAAGCACCAACACAATTTTGATTTTGGTATTTAACTTGCTGTAGCTCTTTGTCTATAGATGCTTTACTCAGCACCTTACTCAAAAGAGCTTCCAACTCAGATAAATTACCGTAACCCCAATAACCTAGAATTTCTTTCAATGATCAATGATCAATTATCAATTATCAACAAACATTTCTCTACAGATGCTTTGCATAACACCTTACTTAAAAGAGTTTCTCCCTAGCGATAAATTACCGTAACCCCAATAACCTAGAATTTATTTCAATGATCAAATATCAACTATCAACTATCAAATATCAAATATCAACATCCAATTCATTTTACAAAAAACTCCATACCTTCTAGAACTTCATCACCCAAAGTCATTTGTACAATCCACTTACCAGGAGGAACATTTTCGCTAAATTCATAGCGGCAATAAGTATTCCAAACTTCTTTACTGATAGTTTTAGTTTTCCAACTATTTTGATGAGCAATTTCACGATTCGGCGTGAGCCAATTACAACCTAGCTCTAACTGTTTTCCTACCGGAGCATCTTGAAGAGTAACATTATAAAACACTTCCGGAGTCTTTTCGCGGCTAATCACCCTTACACTTGTAGAATCGTTACGCCTAAAGCCAATCCGAGGATTATAAGCTCTAACACGTGCAAGAGCTTGTCGATTTTGTTGCTGTACCAAAAATGTCCCTGTAGCCGCACTTAACAACACCGCCACGATGCCCCCAATAATCCAACGGTTGCGTTTTTTCTGCTTATCCAAAGCTTGCTTGCGATAAACCTGCATGACAGCTTCATCCAGCAAATCATCAGGTAAATTTAACTCCTGTAAAATCTGCTGTAACTCTTCCACTTCAATTTCAGATTCTCGTCGTTGAGACATACGCTCAACTTCTGCGACAATTTGAGAAACTTGTTTTTGTGTCAAACGTTTTTGCATAACAATTTAGCCAAAGGTTATGTATGTAATTGAACTTCTACATTGCACCCTTGGTATCAGTAAACTTAATCCGAACACGATTTTAACTATATACCAATATTTCTTGATGAACTTGCGGGCAAAATTCCGCAATTATGGCGTAAATTTTGTTCCATTTTTATACAGCAGATATTTTAAACCTTTATATTACCAGACTCAAATTATCAGTAAATAGTAACTGGCTTACATTTTTGACTCTCCCCCACATGGAATGTGGGAAATTCACTTAGCTTTAGCTATTAGAAGCTAAGTTATTCTCGAACAAGCGGCCATTGTACAGCTACCAATGCTTGTGAAGGAGTTCCCAGGCACCTTCCTTCTGGCTCTGTGGAGCGGAACGTCTCCTAACCCCTGTTGATTCAGGGATGGGCATATTCAACAGAGTTAACTGTTGAGGTTTCGAGAAATCCTCCCGTACCTTTTTTCTTTTTACTCGACAACTAAGAGTCAAGCCTAATTCATTCACACCGCGTTGTTTAAGTATTTCAGCTGCATTTAAGTCAGCGTGTCGAAAATATCCGCAGTTGGTGCAGATAAACTTTTCTTTATCTCGATTATCTTTATGTACGTGACGACATTCGGGAGAGGTTTGTAATGAGTTAATTAAAAACAACAATACTGACGGCACGTAAACGTGCTTGCTCGCTTTCATCTCCCGCGTAGAATAACGGGAGTTTATCGCACCTTCGTGCGATGCTTCGCTACAGCTTCTCACATTTTTTATAAATTGGTGGTGGGAAGTTAGGAGTTAGTGGATAGTGGATGATGAATAGTTATTAGTGATTCTCCCCCCATCTCCCCATACTGCTTGCAAAAATACGTAACTATGTCACAGTATGAGTGCAACAGTCAAGTTACGGTATTTCCCATGGCACTGGATATTTCCTACTTGCCCTTCGCGTTTGTGTTTACTTCTCCAGGTCCTATATTATTAAGATTAGGACCAATAACTATCCGCTGGTACGGCTTATTGATTGCCTCAGCAGTATTAATTGGCGTTACCCTTTCCCAGTATTTAGCAAAGCGTCGTAACGTTAATCCAGATTTGTTAAGCGATTTATCGATTTGGCTGGTAATTGGCGCAATTCCAGCAGCACGCTTATATTACGTTTTATTTCAATGGCAAGAATATGCCCAACGCCCGTGGGATATTATCGCTATTTGGAAGGGTGGTATTGCTATCCATGGAGCGATTATCGGTGGTCTATTAGTCTCTCTAGTCTTTGCTAAACTCAAAAAAATCTCATTTTGGCAACTAGCAGATTTAGTGACTCCTTCACTAATTTTAGGTCAGGCAATTGGACGCTGGGGAAACTTCTTTAACTCGGAAGCCTTCGGAAAACCGACTAATTTACCTTGGAAACTGTATATTCCCCCTGAGATAACTCTTCTTAATGGCATAAAAGTTTACCCGCGTCCGCCGGAATTCATAGATGAAAGTTTCTTTCATCCGACATTCCTTTATGAATCCTTGTGGAATTTTATGGTATTCGCCTTGTTAATGATATTATTCTTTCGAGGCTTGCAGGGCAAGCTTCACTTAAAAACAGGCGCGATATTCTTGGTTTATTTAGTAGGTTACAGTTTAGGACGCTTTTGGATTGAAGCTCTGCGTTTAGATAGCTTAATGCTTGGTCCCTTGAGAATCGCCCAAGTAATAAGTTTAATAGAAATAGCTATAGGAATAGCTGGTTTATGGTGGCTTTATATCAGAAAACGCCCCTTACCAGATGCAGTTTCTACCCCAACTGAAGAGAAAATAAAGGAGATGAGGTAGAAGAGACGATCAAACCAAGGGTTAGGAGTTAGGGTTAGGAGTTGGGAGTTAGGAGTTAGAAGTTGGGAGTTATTCTTTCTTCTACTCACTACTCACTACTAACTACTCACCACTAACTACTCACTACCAACTACCAACTACCAACTACTAACCACTCACTTCTAAAATTTACCAAAAAATAAAAAATGCCCTAGAGTTATCTCCAGGGCTTAACCAGGGTGCATCTACCAATCAATATTTCTATATATAAGGGTTGAATCCGGAAGGATACCGAGAAATTTCCCGAAAAATTTTTCAAGAGGAGGCATTGCTCATTCTTTTTATGCGTGAAAATACTATTACTTTGTGTCAAGAAAAATCTTTAATTCCGCTCAAACCGGCAGTTTATATTGTAGGTGCTGGACCTGGAGATCCAGATTTGTTAACAATTAGAGCGCAAAAGCTACTTGAGAAAGCCGATGTAGTTTTATTCGCAGATTCTTTAGTTCCCTCAGAGATATTAGAACTTTGTCGTCAAGACGCTCAAATCATTCGCACGGCTTCTAAAACCTTGGAAGAAATTGTGCCAATGATGATAGATATTGTGCGCGATCGCAAATCAGTTATACGTTTGCATTCGGGAGATCCAAGTCTTTACAGCGCCATCCACGAACAAATGCAGCTACTGGCAGAAGCCGAGATACCTTTTGAAGTCATTCCTGGTATCAGTGCCTTTCAAGCCGCCGCCGCCAAATTAAATGTAGAACTCACAGTTCCGGGTTTAGTACAAACTATTATACTTACCCGTATCAGCGGACGCACGCAAGTCCCGCCCAAAGAAGAATTAGCTTCACTAGCATCACATCAAGCTAGTCTTTGCCTGTATTTAAGTGCCCGTCACATTAAAGAATCCCAAGCAAAACTATTGGAACATTATCCATCGGAAACTCCTGTAGCTATATGCTTTCGCGTCGGCTGGCACGATGAAAAAATTCTTGTAGTACCCCTCAAGGAGATCGCAGATTACACCCATAAAGAAAAACTGATTCGCACCACACTTTACATCATTAGTCCCGCACTTGGTGAAGCCACAGCTAGATCTAGATTGTATCAGCCAGAACATTCTCATTTGTTTCGCCCTAAGTGAGAGGGAGATGGGGAGATGGGGAGATAGGGAGATGGGGAGATGGGGAGATGGGGAGATGGGGAGAAAATTCTTAAACCCTAACTCCTAACTCCTAACTCCTAACTCTTAACTCTTAGCTCACAACTACTAACTACTAACAACACGAGCTTAAT
>JBHJJJ010000178.1:0-18499 GCA_050042755.1 Rivularia sp. (in: cyanobacteria) | reverse complement strand
TGCACCATTCTCAATAACCGCCTTAGAATAAATTCTCAGGCTTATATACAAAGTCTGATAAATCAGACTAGGTAAGCTTTTGAGCCGATTATAGTGCGTTTCAACGTACTTTGTATATGAGCCTTAAAATTGATTTTAAGGGCCGAATGTGGGCTTAACGACAATGGTGCAAGATATCAGTTGATCTTCTTATTTAAGAAAGCTACCGCTAATACTTTTTATGCTTTTAGTACGCTTAACGGAAAAAAATACCCACTATTGATAGGCTGTACCTCGTTAATTTGTTTAAAGCCTGAATTTTGTAAACCTCTCTCTTTTCACTCCCCGGTGAAGCTTTGAACTAAAAGGAGATTTGTAAATTCTGTATTTTAATGAGTATGAAAATCCCTATATTTCATTCACATCCAGATTTCGTTAGATTGCAATTCCAAAATAAAAGTGTTATTATATAGAACCCTAAATAAATATAGATTCAACTACAAAAATTATGTTAACTGAAAAGCATAACTTATAGAATTCTTTAAGATGTCATAGTAAAACCTGCCATATCAGTAAAAACGTCATGACAGGTCATAAATTACGCAATCAATACTGCAGTAATATATTTAGATTAATTTCAGTTTTAATTTAATCTACAAAAACTTTAGGGAGTAATCTTCTTTGTCTTCTGGTTCAAACTCGGACTTCATTGATTGATATTCCCGGATTTGTGTTTCCAGCCATCTATCTACATTAGCCCCACCACGGATTTCTGTCTTGTGTTTGCCAACTACTTCAAGATAAGCCAAATCTTTGATTTTATTCAAACAACTTGGTGATATATTACTATCTTTTCTTTTATTAGAATTTTGTTTGGCTATCTTAATATTTTCATTGTTTTGTGGTTTTGATTTTTTCGGAGAATGTTCTTTAATCAACCTATTGTAAGTACGGTAAGGTATGTAATGTAGGGGATTGTAGCCAGCGAAACGAAGCATCAAAACACAAGCCCAAGAATACTTACCTGCTAAAATTGCCTCAATTACTTGGTCAAATTGTTCAGAATGTATTGTCTTATCTAAATTGCCACTAATGCCTATTGCGTCTTGATTCATGGTGTTGGTTGTCTTGAATTAACTAAACTAGCCTCTAAACGGTTATTGGATTGAGATAATCGAAAACAGCTTTGAGTTATTAAAGGAGCATCCGAACAAAAATTTGGTGACTTATAATAAATGCATAAACTGTAATATTTATTTTCAACAAGACAGTTTGCTTGTTATTAGTCATGTACTTAATTGCTTTTTGCCCTCCAATAGCAATTCAACTTGATAATCCCTAGCTAATAATTTTTCCGAAAGCAGGCATATTTTCTTATATAGAAAAGACTTTCCCACCCATTCACAATCCCCATCGCCAAGAAGTGTAAGTTTAATTTGAACTTTAGTCTTCCTTATTGAAAATATTTACTTACCGGTATGAGAAATTAGTCGGCGAAACAGCGTATCTATCCTAAAAAGCTTGTATATCCCCTGCTTTTATTTGTTCTCGCCGAACAAATTTAGGTAATCTCAATTTACGAGCTTTCACTAGCCATAATTCTGATTCCTTGATTATGCGACTGACGGGCACCCATGAGATTTTTTTTCTCCTAAAAAAATTCTCATGGGAACCCTTGACTCGAGCAATTTTTCTTGCTCCTTCCTCTACTAAAATTATCGCAAAAGTGATGGTACACGATAAGACTAAATGAGATAATTTCTGCAAAAATACATTTAGCAATCCTCTATTCCCAATTACTGCCTTACACGTGAATAAGGTATTGTATTTTTGGTTTAACGTATTTAGAAAAGCCAAAATCTGTGAGGTGAAGCTCATCCCGAAAATTGTTAACTTCTGGAAAGCTAAATGTTCACCGAGATGCAAACTATGTTGATTCATCCCTAAAATGCCTGACTGGCATAAATTTTCGATTGCATTTAACCTGACGATCCTTTCCATTAATTGAACCTTTTACCAAAAATCCCATTTTCCAAAGACAAAGAAGGGATGGTTGCGACTGCCAATATATATTTCAGTGACAGTTAGTTAGTTTGAGTACTACCACATTTGATAAATTTACTTAGGTTCATTTTAGATGACCGGTAATAAAAAATCTAATAATAGTACTTGGTAGAAGCAATTATGCCTTTTTAATTTCCTAAACTCCTAATTGAATAACTTTACCCTGATAATATTTTGTATAAACAGAAACTATTTTTTTTTAGGAGCATTTATGTGAAATTTCTTATTTTTAGTATAGCAAACAAAAAGTATTCATCTTTAATCGTTAATAACAACATTAGTACTTATACTATTTTTTGTCTTAAATGTCATCTGTCAACAAAAGCGGTTTCATGTACTAAATCTACTTAATATAATTATACGAATACTTAAGTATTGTGCAACTTTAATTTTTGTCCATTATTTATTATTAAATGAGGGGTAAGACCCCCTATTCGCTATAACTTTAAAGCTGTCGTTGTTTTTATATTTCAATAGATTTTTCCTTTATATTTGTATACAATAAACTCGCAATTACAGATTATAATACATAGGATTATCAACATAATATATAACCTTGTAATAAAATAATTATTTTGAGTCACATTAATATTTGTAATATGAATAATTTCAGTACTTCAAAGCTATATCCTTTAGTTTTTGGCTCGTAATGATATTGCAAATATTTTTAAAATTTTGATAAAGTTTATTTGGATATTTAACTAATAAATCGGAAAAATAGTTTTAATTAATACAGTTTTTCGTTTTTTTATAAAAAATCAGATAATTTTTTTTTATGTAACATCATTAAAACACCTCGATGAAGTTTTTTTTAACTGTGAAGATGGTTATTACACTTAAAAGATGTACGCAATTTAAAACAAAAGAAAAACTTTTTACGACATATATCAATAATTTTATTTGTGAAATATTTGTATTTATTATTGAAAGTTCATAATTGGTATAGGTAAGATTACATATTTAATTGCTGTTGTATTAAGCTCGGATAAATTCTACTTTCCCTCATTAACTCTTCATGAGTGCCTTGCTCCGCTAAAAGTCCTCGATCGAGAACTAAAATAGTGTCGGTAATAAAGATACTAGCAAGACTTGGAGCAACGATAAAAGTTGTGCGAAATGTCGATGAAGTATTAATGCAAACACGATTAAAGCGAGCTAGGTTTTGTTGAAATTGATACTCACTTTGCGAATCAAGGCAACTTCTAGGTTCATCCAAAATTAAAATACGAGGATCTTTGACTAAAGCCCGAGCAATAGCTATTTTGCGCTGCTGTGCGCTCTCTAGCTTTATTCCTCTTTCTCCAATAATGGTGCTGTACCCTAAAGGTAGCTCCTGAATAAAAGTATGTGCTCCTGACAACTTTGCAGCAGTTTGAACTTGTTCAAAGCTAAATTCTCGATTGTACAAAGTGATATTTTCTAGGATTGTTCCAGAAAACAGGAAAAATTCTTGTGGTGCTACACCTAATTGACTCCGAAAAGAATAACGAGACACCTTCGCAACATCGTATCCGTCAATCAGAATATGCCCGCTATCGGGCTGATACAAACCACCAAGCAACTTAACTAAAGTACTTTTACCAGAACCACTTCGTCCTACAATACCAATGGTTTGCCCTGGCTTGACGTGAAAAGAAATATTTTGCAGAATATTCTGCTGCTGTTGATGATAACGGAAACTCACGTTCTCAAAATGTACTTCTCCGTGAATAGGAGGTAGTATGATTAAGGGCTTTTGTGTTTTTTCTTCCGATGGACTACCTAAAACATCCTCAAGCCTTTCAACAGAAGTAAGCACCTCAAAAAATTCATCCCATAATTTTACCAATGCCAATATTGGGTTTATGGTATTTCCGATAAGCATATTAAAAGCGATAAATTCCCCTATAGATATTTGAGAATTGATCGTCATGTGGGTGCCATACCACAACACCCCCGTATTACCGAGGTGATTAATCAAACTACTTACAAACTGCAAAGCATTAGTTAATTTTTGACCTTTTTGGCGCGTCTTTGCCATTTGGTTAAAACTTTCTTTCCAACGCCATTGCAAGGAACTTTCAGCAGCAGCAGTTTTGATTGTGGTTATCTTGGTTATCATTTCTACCATTGCAGAGTTTTGCACGGCAAAGTCAAAAGAATATTCCCGACTCAATTTTTTCAAAAATAGATTTGCGCTAAAACGAGAACACATCATTAGTAGGATAAAACCCATCACCACTAAAGTGAGTTGCCAACTGTAATAAGTCATCAACCCAAAGTAAATAACTGTCATTAACCCATCTAAAGTGGTACTTATAGCTTGACGAGTAAAAAAACGTTGAATTTTGGGATTGTCTTGAATTTGACTGATAATGTCTCCCACTCTGCGGGCAGCAAAAAAAGATAATGGTAATTCCAGGGTATGACTGATGAAATCACCAATCAAAGTTTCATCCAAGCGATTGGATAAATAATCTATAAGATACTGACGTACTGCGGTTAAAGCGATACGCCCAAACCCCAATACAAAAAAGCCGAGAGCGAAAATGTTTATTGAATCAAAATTTTTGGCATTTATCACTGCATCTATTACAGTTTGCACAACCAAAACTGGGGCTACTCCCAAAAGCGCCAACAGTATGGAAACAACAATGATGTTTCCGAATATTAGGCGATTATTTTGAAAAAATGGATAAAAGCGGCTAAAAGAAATTTTTTCACTCTTATTAGTATAAAAAAGCTCTGTAGGAGATAAAAGTAAAGCATATCCCGTGAAATTCGCTTCAAATTCCCAACGAGAAACCCATCGTTTACCTATAGCTGGATCTGAAATAAATACACATTTATCTTTTATTCGCCAGACAACAATATAGTGATTACCCTGATAATGAGCGATAAAAGGTAACGATTGCAACTCCAATTGATTTAAAGTTCCTCTTACTGCTAAAGCTTCGTATCCCAAGCTTTTAGCCGCATTTGCCAAATCGCTAAACTCCGCACCCATAGAGTTTATGCGTGCTATAGAACGCAAACTATTCAGACTAAAACTTTTTCCCCAGTATCGACTAATCATTGCCAGACTTGCCGCACCGCAATCTGAAGAATTTTGCTGTTGAATAAAAGGATAAATCCAAAACCATCGCCTAGGAGGATATTGATTATCTAATTTTATTGACTCAGTGAGATTCTCATTTGCATCAAGGGTTACCTTCAAAGTTTTTTCAGGAGGAAAAAAATTTTCATGGGAACCCGTCGGGTGCCTTTCAGCTTCCTGCTGCAAATTTTCCGACTCAACCTTGTCATCCTCCTCTTCTTCCTTGAGAGGCTCTTTAGTCAAAGCAACTTCAAGACTTCCCAACTCTGGTAAAGTCTCCGCGACTAAATCAAACTGCTCTTTCGGTAAATGAAATAACGATAAATCCGTTAGAGATAGTAAATCTTCTTGGATCGGATTTTTGTCTTCCCAACTATCACCCACCACTGGGGGTTGATTTTTCCCTGAAATACTGCTAATTTCTCCACTAACAAGCCAGAAATAACCCGACCATGGAGATGCGGTTATTAAAGGTGAACCCGCACTAATCTCAGTACTGATAAAATAAGCAAGTAGATTTTGTAGAGATTCACTCCGTAGCGCTCGCAATTCTGTTAGCGTTTTGAAAAAAATCAATTTTTGACGCGATTGAGTGATTTGTGAGAAATAATCACGAAAAGCAGCATAACGCTGTAACCAGATATCAAGATGCTTTAAGGAAATTTGCGCGAGTATTCCACTGCTGGCTGCAATAGTTCTATATTCTTGATATTTATCCGAGAATGTATCATCTCCTCCAAAAATGTGATTTGCCTGAAGTAATTGAATTGACACTTCCTTTCTCAAAGATGTGTCGAATGCCAGCAAGCGAACTTTACCTTGACAAAGCAAGTAAACGACACCACCACTAGCTGCTGAATGCTGAGGGCAATTGTACCGAGTGAGTTCATCTCCTAATTTAAACTCACTCACAATCCAATTTTGCTTAAACTCAGATATAAAGTTTGTATCCCCAATAACTTGCTTCCAAAGCTTGTAAATAGCCGAATAAGCAATCGGGGACGGTGTATTATTTGTATCATCGTCCGCATTCTGAACTCCCAAAATTGGGTACGAGTCCATTTTCTAATCTCTAATTTAAGGTAACTTTATTGACGGCTACCCATGAGAATTTTTTCTTCTAAAAAAATTCTCATAGGAACCCTTGACTTTCGTTAAAACTTGTAGAGGTAGTTTAAAAGAAGCTCTAAATTATCTAAATTAATCAGTTTATCTTAATTTTCAACCATTTAATTAGCTCTTCGCACCCGTATTTATAATTACAACCTATTTATTCATTTCTTTTTATCTTATTCTTTAGTGGCTTTTCATACAGTGAAAGTTTAAAATAAAACATTTTTTAGCTAAACCCAATTTACTACTCCATCAGAGTATTAATTACCATTAGATGCATTCTTATTAAATTTCAGCCCCTACCGTCAATAAACATCTTATACTTTATCAAAGTTTTACTTCCACTTTAATTAGCGCTCATCGTTTCAACTTAAGTAATTATGTACTTTTAGGTACAGATTCAAGTTTGTAAATAATTTATTATTAGATACTTTTATGACAATAAAAGACCATAATAACACGATAATTGTCATTCTTTTTACATCAATCTTGATTCAAATCAGGTTTTTGGCGTTCAAATTTGTTCATTGCGAACATAGAACAGTAAGTGATTAGCTATGATTATGATTAGAGCTAATATCATTTGCTTTTTAAACATAAAATTTTTATTTTTTCTAGAATTGGAAAAACAATACAAAAGTTAAAAGTTAAAGGTTAAATAGCTCCTAACTCTTAACTTTTAACTCTTCACTCCCCACTTCCTTATGCCTTCCCGACTCTTCCTTTTCCCACCCATCCCTTTATTTTCAATACTTAATCCATCACCAAGTAAATCGCCCAAATAGCCATAGCTCGTAAGTAAACACAAGCACGAAATGTTCCAACTGCAGTAATAGCTTCAGGTGTACGGAACTGCAACCCATTCTCATAAATTTGATTTATTACAGCCTCTGTGAGCTTAAATGCTTCTGACTTCATTCCCATCTGCACTAAAAAAGCGGCAATCCCAAAGTTGATTCCTGTCCAAACTTCTAAGGGATGAGTTGCATCGGGGTTTTCAGGAGAACCATCGATACGCAAGCCATTGGCAGCACCAAGCTTACCGTCGTTGAATTTGAGGAAGCAAGCATTGTAAACAGTATTTAATGCTGAAATTGTACATTCGGTCGGTACAATATCTGGTAGCTGCAACAAACGAGCGTAAAATTGCCCGCATAATTGGTCAGCCATTACCACATCGGAGCCGCTTTCACTATCAAGACGGTAAAATTTACCATTCCACAGCTTTTCTTGATAAACGGAATCAGATTTTTCTAACCAAGCTTGGTAAATGGATTTTTGCGATGCTAAATTGTCGATTTGTACTTGCTTACTTAATAAAACTTCGCTGATGGCCATCGCAGCTTCTAAGGCAGCTAACCATAAACCACCACAGTAAGCACTTACACCCTGCAATCGCCAATCATCAAAAGTTTGATCTGGCGCGCCGGAGTTTTCTGGAATACCATCGTCATCTTTATCAAAAGCTTTAAGATAATTTAGCGTTTCGACAATCGCATCCCAGCAATCTGTGAGAAATTCAATATCAGTACTACCTGTAAAGATAAAATCTCGATACACCTGTAGCACAAAATCGCAACCTAAATCTTTCCACTGGTTGCAATCTTGGTAACTGGTGTAATTTGTCTTTTCCCAAACGTGTTCGTTAGGTGCACCTAAATCATGGGGTGTTGCACCAGCTTCTTTACGCACTGCTAAAGGACTTTCTGCCCCTATAGTATAGTAATAGCCAATCACACGATTTTTTTGATCGCTATGGGGAATTGCTCGGGCAAAAGCGCGAATTACTGCTTTCTCCAATTCCGGAAACAATACTAGTAAACCAAAAGAACCATAAAGCCGCACATCTAAACTTTCGTACCAACGGTAGTCTAAGCATTCGAGTACGGCAAATTGGCCTATAGGATCGCGTTTTGATGCGGCACTCCATAGAGTACCACCAGCAGCGAGATCGTAAAGTTCGTTAAACAAAGCCATTTTGAACCAATCGGGTAAATCTTGGCGTTCAATAATTGGTTCTTGCCAAACTTGAATTTGCTGCTGCCAATTTTGATATTCTTGGAGAGCAGTAGTGGCGACATTCCAAGCATTCTTACCATTATCGCCGAAAAAATCCGTATATCTGCGCTTATATGTAATTCCAGAAGCAAATTCTGTTACAGGAAAATCCCAGGCGATCGCAAAGGGAATCTGTAAGGTTTCTCCCGGTTGAAGTGTGAAACGCACGGCAATAGCTGCGCCTATTTGTTCGTTGGCAACTGCAGGAGTTTCGTCGGAAATATTAGCTAAAGAACCATTATCAGCAAAGCTTCGCCAAACGTCTTCACCACTACTAGTTGGATTCCATCGATTATGGTGAAATATTTCAACTTTTGCATGTTTAGCCGTGGCAATACACCAAGTACCTTCTCCCTCAACTGGTTCGGTGATGCCTGTTTTATCTAATACACAACCGATATATTCCGAATTTTCAGCTATATGGTTAAAATTATCTTTACTTTCATCTAAGTTGGGTTGATAATCGTAAACTGGACTACCATCATCCCGCATTTCTACCTCGGGAGACTTCACAGTATTAGTAAACCACCCCACCATATTCTCCCAAGTCAGCATAATACTTAGAGTAATCGGCGCATCCGTTGGATTTTGAGCATTCCAAACAAACACCGCCACAGGATAACTAGATTCTTGGTAATTATCAGCCCAGATAGGAGAAAATTGTTCGCAACTCAACTGTGCTTGAAATACATTTTCATATACAAACCAACTCCGGGGATATAAAGCATGGTAAGTTCCGGTAGAATCAATGTCGGATTTGGATTGAGGATACCATTTCCAGGCTGACAAAGTAGCATCATGGTTTGGTTCGGTAGACAATGCATAAGCAACCCGCTGATTATTCCTACTTTCAAACACGCTAAACTGACAAGCGGGGATATTTTGGATAATATGTTCCCCACCATCAATATGCCAGAAGTTAAAATCTCCCCGTGAAGAACGGCCCACACAACCAGCACCAAAGCCACCAAGAGGCATTCCATGCCAAGGACCATCATCAATGTTACTAGCTTTGCGAACGGTATAAGGATGTTCCCAACCCAAACCAATAGCACGACTCCAGGCGCAAGTGGGAATTACCATTAAGGACGGATTTTTCATTGTGTTATTTTTAAAGCATTCAGTCACGACAATGAAGTATGCCGCGATGTGGCATTTTTCTCAAGCCTAAATCTTACTATCACAATTAATTAAGATAAGGAGACAAGAAGATTCTTGAGAGGCGTAGAGAGGGATAATTTCTAATTATTAACTTTCAAGTTGTGAGTACCGTTTTCCCTTTGAGATACTCCCTCATCTGCCGATTTGGATTAAAACGTGCGTTCCAACCTGGAAATGGGTTAATATTAAGTACCAATAACACAAAGCAATCTAATCCATGCCATTTATATATTTGTTGATTAGACTTCTTGAATAATCCGGATAATAAGCGGTATATATTTTTGGTAAGCAAAAGCTATTGATTAAATATAGTTTAGTAATTTAAATGTAGAAGCTTAACCCTATTATTGTCTCTGTACTACTTATATTTAGTAAACTAGAAAATAAGCAAAAAATATACTCAGTCCATACAAAGTTTTGAGAAGTGAGGGCAATATAAGTGTATGTACACGGGCAGTCCCCATTACTGGTGGCAAGTTAGAGCAAGAGAGAATCTGGGAAAGCATTTATAAATTGTCTGACCTAAAGATTACAAAACTCTACCTCACCAAAGTCAGTCCAAGCCTAGGTAGGACTAACACGCTTGATTAGCTAAGTAATTAAATTCTTTTTCATCCCATCTTAAACCGTGGGAGTATCAAAAAAATACAGGTTAAGCTAGAAGAGAGAGTTAGCATACTTTGCCTGCGTCTAGGCTGAGCAAGGGGCTATACTCCCATCCCTCAAATCCCCGAATTTTCTCTAGGAAAGCATTGTCCTTACTCCATGCTGCGAATTATTAATCAGCAGGCAGACGTTATAGCAGAATTGCAACGTATCTGCGATCGCACTAATGACGAACAGGTGCTTCACAAAGAAGCAACGGTGCGGGAAGTACTGCAAGCGGTGAAGCGCCAAGGCGATCGAGCGGTATTACATTACACTGCCGAATTTGATAATCAAATCCTGAACCCTGAAGAATTACGAGTAAGTGAATCGGAATTCGATGCAGCTTACAAGAATATCTCTAAGGATTTGTTAGAAGCAATTAAACTTGCTTGCCACAAAATAGAAACATTTCATCGACAGCGAGTTCCCAAAAGCTGGGTAAACTTTAGTGAAGATGAAGTGGTCTTGGGCAAGAGATATACTCCTGTGGATATTGCCGGATTATATGTACCAGGAGGTCGTGCATCTTACCCAAGTACAGTATTAATGAATGCAATTCCCGCTAAAGTGGCGGGAGTCCCCCGTCGAGTTATGGTGACACCACCAGGAAGTGAAAAAGGAATAAATCCAGCAGTATTAATCGCGGCACGAGAAGCCGGAATCGAAGAAATTTATCGTGTGGGAGGGGCGCAAGCAATTGGTGCTTTAGCCTACGGTACTCAAACTATTCCAAAAGTTAATGTTATTACTGGCCCAGGAAACATTTACGTTACCTTGGCGAAAAAGTTAGTTTATGGAACGGTTGGTATTGATTCATTGGCAGGCCCAAGTGAAGTTTTAATTATTGCTGATGAAACAGCAAATCCCATACACGTAGCTGCAGATTTATTAGCCCAGGCAGAGCACGATCCAATGGCAGCAGCGATATTATTAACTACGGACACGGCATTAGCCAAGGATGTACAAGTCGCATTAGAAAGACAATTAGTAGACCACCCAAGGCGGTTAAATACAGAAAAAGCCATAGCTCATTACGGCTTGGTAGTAGTAGTAGAATCCTTAGAAGTCGCGGCAAAATTCTCCAACGAGTTTGCCCCAGAACATTTAGAGTTGGAGGTATCCGATCCTTGGACATTATTACCTTTGATTCGCCATGCCGGGGCAATATTCTTAGGTCATTCCACCCCAGAAGCAGTAGGAGATTACTTAGCCGGTCCAAACCATACTTTACCAACTTCTGGTGCAGCTAGATATGCTTCAGCGTTGGGAGTAGAAACTTTTTTGAAACACTCTAGCATTATTCAGTACTCGCAAACTGCATTAGATAAAGTCGCTGGTGCAATAGATGTACTGGCCACATCTGAAGGTTTACCATCCCATGCTGACTCTGTAAGGCGAAGGGTACAAAAAGAAGAGTGAAATCGAGTTTGAGGGAGTGAGCGCTCAAGAGTTAGGAGGGCGGGAGAAAGAAAATTGTTTTTTCCCATCTCCCACTCTCCTCATTCCCTTCTCCTCGAAATTATTAATTTTTTCTACTAATTTGCATAAAAGGTAATTGAAGAGTGAAGCTGAAATTATGAATCCTGACCGGCAGTAGCCCATACCGTCAAGTGCTTTCTGAGGATAAACACATTGATGTCCCTAGGATCGAACACTCCCCTTGTCTAAGGACAAGGGGAGTGTCAAAGGGCACAAACTTTATAACGTATAAATATGATATAATTTTCTAATTTTGTCAGGGGTTTATTTGTGGGAGGTACTCATCAGTGCTAAAAACTATTGTTGCGGCTTTAGATGGTTCGGAATTAACCGAAGGAATAATTGAGTTTTTAAGGCAATTGATATTACCAAAAGACAGCAAAGTCGTTTTATGTCACGTTTTTTCTATGCCCCAATCAGAAATGCAGCTACCTGTAGATCGTCCTCAGGCAGATGTGCCTGGAATTTCTTATTTACAGATAGAAAAACAGCTACAATACTATCAGCAGCAATTACCCGTTAAAAGTGATTTGGAATTGGTAACTGGTGACCCGGCTGAAGAAATTATCCGCCTTGCTAATATTTATAAAGCCGATTTAATCGTAATTGGTAGTCGTGGATTAACTGGAATAAAGCGAATTGTTCAAGGTTCTGTTAGTTCCCAAGTCATGGAAGATGCTCATTGTTCTGTCTTGGTGGTTAAACCGCAACTAACATAAGTACTCAAGGCAATATTCCTTCCCACTTATGTGACCGTTAGTACTTACCTGTTTCAATGATAAGCAAATGGGAAGGATAAATTAATTGTAAAAATAGAAGTTTAACCTAATAATAATGTATTCAAATATTTACTTATCGCTAGGATTTATTTTTCATTAACTTCACCGTCTTCCAGAGTTATTTCAAAATTCATTCTTTGCTCTGCATTGCGTAAGAAATAACCGCTAATCATCGCTGATGCCAAAAGCTTACCTAAACTTTCGCGGTTTGTCGTAATATTCACATTGAAATGTTCTGAAGGCAAATTTCCCAGAAGTCCAATAATATTACGCTCTATTACCCCAAATACTTCAGGGGAAGATGGTTTTGATAATTGGGTAATAATCTCCGGGCTTAGAGAACTAACATACTGCCACAATAAGTTAGAAGTTTGGGAGTCACCATTGAAAAACTCCGAAACCCCATTGGATGGATTACTCACGTTCTTCCTCCTTATATTTACAAGCAGAAAAGTATAATAAGTAACTTATATACTTAATACTGCGTGGTACCAGAAGCCTACAATATCTATTATTCTTCTGGTAAACTCAATGTAACAAATCTATTCTCAATGGTCAGTCGGTGTAACCGTACCGTGTCCGGAGTATTTTCTCGCCCTATTAATAAAAATTATGGAAATAACTAGGAGGAAAAAGTACCTCCCTTTAATCTTAGGGATAATTCACTAATTATCCTTAACTAAGTCTTGATATTTTTAGCTAGCCAAATATTCATCCATATCTCCTTTTGACTTACGGAGTTTGTTTAAAGCTTCTCGCTCAATTTGTCGTACGCGTTCGCGACTAATATTAAGCTGTTCGCCTATTTTGACAAGTGTCATCGCTTTTCCATCATTTAAACCAAAGCGCAGGGTAATAACCTGTCGCTGTTGAGCAGTAAGTTCCGCCATCAAGGAATCTAATTCGTAGGATAATGACGATTGCATGACAAAATCTTCTGGAGAAGCATTTGGATCTTCTAACATTTCTCCAAGCTCAGTATCATAATTGTCTCCCAAACGCAAATCTAAAGATAAAGGAATACGCGCTTTTTCTAAATACTCTCTTACCTGTTTGGGAGTTAAATCCAATTCTTGCGCTAATTCAGAAATTGTTGCAGCACGTCCTAGATGTTGAGATAATTGACGCTGTGCTTTCTTAATTTTATTCAACTTCTCAGTAATGTGAATAGGCAGACGAATTGTACGACCTTTTTCGGCAATTGCGCGAGTAATAGCTTGGCGAATCCACCAGTAAGCATAAGTAGAAAATCTATAACCTTTACTGGGGTCAAACTTTTCTACCCCCCGTTGCATTCCGATGCTACCTTCTTGAATCAAGTCGAGTAAATCGACATTACGTTTAATATATTTTTTAGCAACCGAAACTACAAGACGCAAATTGGCTTCCACCATTTTGCGCTTAGCAATTTCGCCTTTGTCTACTGTTTCTTTTAATTCTACTGGTCTTAAGTTCGCACAGGATGCCCATTCTTCTAAAGTTGGTTGACGTTCTAATTTGACGGCAAGGGACTCCCTTAGCGATTGCAAAGTTGTTGCACGATGGACTTGTTTGCCATAAAGTATTTCTTCCTCGTGAGTTAAAAGTGGTACGCGACCAATTTCACGCAGATAAGTCCGCACGAGGTCTTTGGGTGTCTGGGCGGTCTTCATAGCGCTATGCATAAAGGATAGTAAAAATCAATTTTGGCGGTAAGTTTACAATTAGATAGATGCATAAACTGGGTATGCCTCAAAAAACTAGAGAACCCAGATTCTACAGAGTGCAATTCAAGCACCCTAGAAACTTGGTATAAGAGTATTTTTAATTTGATTATTAATTATTAATATTTGCAGGATCTCACCCTGCTTTACAAGTACCTACAGTTAGATAAAAGGTAACTAATTGAACATTTTTTCCATTCTTTATATTGTAAATAATTGTAACCTTTATAAAAAAATTTTGACCACTACTAAATGCTTTTCTTCATTGTCACCTGTATTTTTAGTAAACGAACTTAAAATTTTCCTAAAGAATACTTGGGAATCTTTCATTTAACCAGTTTTTTTGTTAATTTAAGTTACAAAATTAGGGAGCCGAATGATAACTATCAATTTTCCCCGGCTTTGTATAGCGAAATCTCATGGAAAGGATTAGGGATGAGTTGAAAAAATTAGTGGTTATAAATCAGCAATGAGAAGTTAAAGTTTATGGAGACGTTGCATTACTACGTCTCCCTATGAGTTTAGGAATTTAAAATTCTAGCCCCCTACACCGGATCTCGATGGTCCATGGCTTATAACTAATTATTAAGGTACTAGGCAGTACTCTTGAATGAGTTTTACGTCCAAATTGATCTTTTGTAAAGAACGGATGGCCGCAAGAGTAGCTTTTGCTCCTGAAATTGTAGTTAACATGGGGATTTTATAAGATAATGCGGTGCGTCGAATTAACCTACCATCGCTTTGTGCTTCTTGGCCGGAAGGAGTGTTGATAATCAGTTGAATTTGACGATTTTTGATCGCATCGAGAACATGAGGACGACCTTCATGAAGTTTAAGTACTAATTCTACATCCAATCCATTTTCTTGGAGTACTCGTCTAGTGCCGCTTGTTGCCATTATGGAAAATCCTAGTTGGATAAATTCCTTGACTACTGGAATCGCAGCAGCTTTATCACGATCGTTCATCGATACAAATACTGTACCGCTCAAGGGTAAATGCTCCCCTGCACCCATTTCTGCTTTTGCATATGCCCGACCAAAGTCGCTGTCTATACCCATGACTTCGCCGGTTGAACGCATTTCTGGTCCTAAAATGGTATCGGTACCTGGAAATTTATTAAATGGCAATACTGCTTCTTTAACAGCAATATGAGAGGGTATAACTTCTTTGGTAAAGCCAAGTTCCTCTAAAGTTTTACCAGACATAATCAGGGATGCCAGTTTCGCGATCGGTACACCTGTCGCTTTGGAAACGAAGGGTACTGTGCGAGAAGCCCGGGGATTTGCTTCTAAAATATAAACTTGAGGAGAGTAGGTTTGAGGACCTGCAATGGCAAATTGAACATTCATTAATCCGACGACTTTTAAAGCTTGTGCAAGCTTAATAGTAGAAGTACGAATTTGTTCGAGAATTGCTGGCGGTAGGGAAATAGCAGGCAGCGTACAAGCCGAGTCTCCTGAGTGAATTCCCGCTTGCTCTATGTGTTCCATTATGCCACCAATCACCACTTTACCAGTGCTATCAGCGATCGCATCAACATCGACTTCGGTAGCATTTTCTAAGAACTTATCTATTAATATGGGATGTTCCGGTTCTACCTGCACCGCAAAAGTCATGTAACGTTCGAGTTCCCCATCCGAATAGACAATTTCCATTGCCCTGCCACCTAGAACATAGCTGGGGCGCACTACTACTGGATAACCGATGCGTTTGGCAACAATTAAAGCATCTTCGTAGGTTCTAGCGATACCGTTAGGTGGTTGGGTTATATCCAATTCTTGAAGAATTTTTTCAAATCGTTCCCTGTCTTCAGCGGTGTCGATTGAATCGGGAGAAGTTCCCCAAATTTGGGTTTGTAAAGAGTTTGGAGACGCTGCTTGATTCTGTAAATATTCCTGCAAAGGTAATGCTAATTTTAAGGGTGTTTGCCCTCCAAACTGGACAATTATTCCAACCGGATTTTCTACTTCAATGATATTGAGAACATCTTCCTTAGTTAACGGTTCAAAGTAGAGGCGATCGCTGGTGTCGTAATCGGTAGAAACTGTTTCCGGATTCGAGTTAACCATTATTGTCTCATAACCGGCATCCTTGAGAGCATAAGCTGCGTGACAGCAACAATAATCAAATTCTATTCCTTGCCCGATCCGGTTAGGACCTCCACCCAAAATAATCACCTTGGGCTTATTGCTTAGTGTTACTTCACTTTCTTGTTCGTAAGTTGAGTAATGGTAAGGAGTAAATGCAACGAACTCAGCCGCACAGGTATCTACAGTTTTATAAACTGGAATAACTTCTAATGAAAAGCGTTTTTCTCTAACTACATCTTCGGTGGTTTTGGTTGCAAAAGCTATTTGTTTGTCGCTAAAACCGTACTGTTTAATTTCATACAATTGCTCTTTTGTCAATTGTTCTAAAGGTGTTCGCTTGATAAATTTTTCCACCTCCAGCAATTCCTGCATTTTATCTAAGAACCAGCGATCGATTCCGGTGAGTTCGTAGATTTCCTCGGTACTGATTTTCAATTGCATCGCATGACGTACGGCAAAAATCCGCTCCGGATTCGGCGTTCGTAATTGAGCGCGGATTTGCTCCCCAGAAGGCAATTTTTCCTGGCGATCGCAACCCCAACCAGCACGTCCGATCTCCATGGAGCGTAAGGCTTTTTGGAAAGACTCATTGAATGTACGACCAATTGCCATAGCTTCCCCAACGGACTTCATTTGAGTTGTCAGCACCGAGGAAGAACCGGGAAATTTCTCAAAAGCAAAGCGAGGAACTTTGGTTACAACGTAATCGATAGTTGGTTCAAAGGATGCAGGGGTTTCCTTAGTAATATCGTTTTTAATTTCGTCTAAGCTGTAACCCACAGCTAATTTAGCCGCTATTTTGGCGATGGGAAAACCGGTGGCTTTACTAGCTAAAGCCGAACTCCGAGAAACGCGGGGGTTCATTTCAATTACAACTACTTCCCCAGTCATTGGATTGATGGCAAATTGAATATTAGAACCGCCAGTTTCTACACCTATCTCGCGGATAATTTAAATCTCAATATCTCGCAAGCGCTGGTATTCTTTATCGGTAAGGGTTTGAGCGGGAGCAACTGTAATCGAATCTCCCGTATGAATACCCATTGGGTCAATATTTTCAATCGAGCAGATAATTACTACATTATCCACCAAATCACGCATTACTTCTAATTCGTATTCCTTCCAACCCAACAAAGATTGGTCAATAAGAATTTGCGATACGGGAGAAGCATCAATACCCGCTTGCGCCATTTCTTCAAATTCTTCTTGATTATAGGCAATACCACCACCTGTACCACCCATAGTAAAGCCTGGGCGAATAATCAACGGGTAACTGCCAATATCTCTAGCTATAACCCTAGCTTCTTCCAAAGATGAAGCAGTACCGCTAGGACAGATCCCGACATCAATTCGTGCCATTGCATCGCTAAACAATTTTCTGTCTTCAGCTTTTTCAATTGCTAATAACTTAGCCCCAATCAATTCAACACTATATTTATCTAAAACACCATTCTTTGCTAAAGCTACGGCTATATTAAGAGCAGTTTGTCCTCCCATAGTTGGTAATAAAGCATCGGGACGTTCCTTTTCAATGACTTTTTCCACCAATTCCGGCGTTAGCGGTTCAATATAAGTTCTATCAGCAGTTTCTGGATCGGTCATGATTGTAGCTGGGTTAGAATTGACCAGCACAACTTCGTAGCCTTCTTCCTGTAAAGATTTACAGGCTTGGGTACCAGAATAATCAAATTCACAGGCTTGTCCGATAATGATTGGACCAGAGCCTAATAATAAAATTTTTTGAAGGTCTTCACGACGGGGCATAGTTCTTGCCTTTGAATAGGAGAATATGAATTCAGATTATTTTAAAGGTCTTTACTCACACTTATGCAGTTTATTATCAAGCTTTCTTGGTTCTTTGAGGAAATTTTTCGGAGAAATACCTTGAAATCTTAGTCAAAAAGGGGTCTGGCTCTACACCCCGTGAGAACTTATCTTAATGTAATATTTATAACAAATACTTCTGATAATAGATTATTTTGTCATGGGGCTCACTTAAGGAAATCTATTTGTAAAGTCAAGCAACATAAACGGAAGGAGTGTAGAGATAAGAAAAAATTATTTTGTCTGAAAAATAAAATTAAAGCTATTCAGTAGCTATATGTATTTTTGTTGATTGAATTTAATTTAACCAACTTTAAAAGATTGGCTGTAATAGTTTTATATCTAATCTTATAGGAATGGTCGCAACTGGCACATTTCTGTTTTAGGGGAGGCAAAAAGTGGTGTAGATTTTCTTCCCACTTTATTGAGGCAAAAAGCGGTGTAGATATTCTTCCCGCTTTATTGCCGTGCCGTTGCTTGTACACTGACTGATTTTTAAGGTAATAAGACGGTGAGTGTACGGC
>JBHJJJ010000177.1:0-28133 GCA_050042755.1 Rivularia sp. (in: cyanobacteria) | reverse complement strand
GAGTAAGAAGTAATGAGTAAGAAGTAATGAGTAAGAAGTAAGAAGTAATGAATAATGGGAGTATTTCAGACTTTATTGACAATATAGCCGAATTAATGAAAGTTCGGCGTTTGCCCTGGGGTAGAGGGGGTAGAAATGCCTCATACCGCCCTATACCCAATATTTATTCTCAACCCATAACTTATTACTCCTTACTTATTACTTATTACTCATTACTTATTACTCCTTACTTATTACTCCTAACTTATTACTCATTACTTATTACTCATTACTCATTACTCATTACTTAATTTATAACCAATTACCGACTAAAACATAAGGTGCCCAAAAATAAGGACGTTTTTCGGTTTCAAAAATCTTCAATTGAGCATTTTGTATTGCTTGGGCTTTGTTTATTCCCTGATTTAATTCTTGATAAAATTCACTCATAAAATCAGTTGTAGATTCATCATCAATAGCCCATAATGTAGCTAAAGTACTGCGTGCTCCGGCGCGTACTGCAACACCAGCTAAACCTAATGCAGCGCGGCTATCGCCTAAGGCGGTTTGACAGGCACTAAGTACTAATAATTCAATTGTTTCTGAGTTGTTGTTCCTAGTTCTTAATAAGTTATCTAATTCATTAACTTTAAGTAATTTATCCCAAGTCATAATAAAAGTTTCTTCGGGATTGGAACTAAATTGTCCGTGAGTTGCTAAGTGAACTATGGAAAAAGGAAGGGATTTTATTTTATTTTGTAAGTTAGTTTTGGTAAATTTTTGATTAATCAGTTCTTGATTTTTAGATATCTGAGATTTAATTACTGTGACTTCTCTTTCTAAGTTAGGTAATGCTGCAAATTCTCTACCTTCGATTACCCGTTGTTCTTTAACTCCGGCGATTAAGGCGTTTAAGCGCACCTGTCTTAAAGGTTTAGGTTTAACAAGTTGTAAACCAGGTGTTAGGGCAATAGAATATTCTTGCAGCAGATATTTTTTTTCTGTTTTGTCATAAAGAACTGCCATTGGAATATTACGTAGAGAATCATCCAATACAAAGACTAAAGTTCTAATTTTGTTATTCTTTAAATCGGCTTGGATTGGTTGAATTAACGAGTTATATAATTCCTGAGAATATTTTTTTACTTGAGTCGTTGCGCTGACATCAAGTAGATATTGCTGTAGTTGCGCTATTGTGTTTTCAATTTGTTGTTTGTCTGCTGCAATTGTATAGTGCTTAAGTTCCGATTGTTGTGGCAGTTTCAGGATAATTTCGATTTGCTTGTCTAATAAAATGGGATAAATAACTGCTGCTGTTGCATTTTCTCCATCGACTACTTCATCAAGTTCTACTTTTGGTTGCAAACAAGCAGAATTAAAGAAGTTATCTAATTCTGCTAATTGCAATGATTCAATAATGTAACGAGCTTTTTTGAGGTTTTCTTGACTAATTTTTTTGTTGTTTCTAGGTTGCAAAAGTAATTTAACCGTTTGACGATATACAGTTTCAACTTCATCTCTAAAATCAAAGCGGATGTCGGGGCTTAAAACAACTAAATCGCGACGTATTAATTGTAGAGAATCAACTGCATTTAAATAAGCTGCTGTGGCTTTTTCAATATCACCTTGTTGTTTGAATAATCTGCCTGTTTGCCAAAACCATTGATAATCGAGTTCGGCGGCTTGAATTTGTTGGGATATTTGTAGAGCTTGTTGAGTGTAGTTTTGAGCTATGGAAGTTTCTCCTAGAGTTTCGTAGAGCCTACCTAAATTACCCAAAGCATAAGATTTAACTCGTTCGTCTTGTAGTTCTTTTGCTTTTGCGATCGCAGTATTTAATAGTTCAATCTCTTTGATTTTTGATGTTTCCTTTGAGAGTAAGTTTTGTTTATCCTGATTTGATAAATCTTCTTTTATTAAACAATTGCTATTTTGATATTGCAAACAAATAAGATTTTGAGCTAAATTAACTTGTGCATAAACTGCTGAACGACTTAGAGGTAAATTTTGCAGTGGTTCTGGAATATTTATACTTAAATTTATAGCATCTTGCCATTGATTATTTTCTATTAATAAACTCAAACGATTTAATTGAGCTTCTGTTTTAATTGTTGGGGATACTTTTGCAGCAATATTTTCAGCTTGTTGATAATAATTGTGAGCAGTTGTATTTTTATCTATAGTTCGCAAAGTATTTCCTAAACTAAGTAAAATCAGACTTTTTTCTCGATTCAAATCTAATTTATTGGCAATTTCTAAAGCTTTATTTAAAACGTTTTCTGATTTTTCTAAATTACCAGCTTGTCTGAGTAAATTGCCTAAATTACGCAATCCCAAAACTTTCATACTTGAATCAGATTGCTCGTAAAGATTATTCTCAATTCTCTCAAATAAATTCCTGGCTCTGTGATAAAAACCCAGAACTTGTAAAGCCTCGGCTTGATTAATCTGAGCGCCAATTGCACCCACCTCATCGTCACCCTTTTGATACAATTTCTCCGCCGTCTCCCAAGTTTCTAAAGCTAATTCTGTTTCTCCCATCATTAATTGCAAACGCCCTTGACTATTCAAAATTTGGGCACGTACTTGTTGATTATCCTTTGGCGCAGCATCGAGTAAAGACAAACTTTTATTAATCGTGTCTCTTCCTAAATCCCACTTTCCCAATTGTTGATAAGCCAAAGACATCCAATTATAAACTTGGGCTTGGTTGATTAAATTCCCAATATTTTCATAAGTTTGCGCTGCTTGTTGTAGTTTTTCTACTGCTTGAGAATATTTTCCGCTATCGTAATATTGTTTCCCTTGTTTGACTAAGTTTATCGTGGATTCGGTGGCTTTTACTTGAGGTAATGTTGAGATATTAAGAGTTAAGATTAAACTTAAACTGATAATTATTGCAAATTTAAGAAAACGTTTCATAATAAAAAAACCGCAGAAAGGAGTTAGGAGTTAGGAGTTAGGAGTTAGGAGTTATATCTTTTCCGCTTACATCTGAATTATAAAAAATACGATCAAAAAAAGCTCTGCGCTCCTTTGCGCTTCCCTCTGCGCTCCTCTGCGTTCAAAAAAATTTAATTCTGATGCCAACGGATTTGATATTAGCAGTTAGCAGTTAGGAGTAATAGCATAAAACGTTCGACTATATAATAAGCAATTAGCTGGACTTGATATCACCCATGGGAAGAGCGATGGCGTTGCTCCCGTCATCAGATAGATGATATCATCCAGATACATTACAAGTCGGTGTTTCCCAAGGATTTCTAGGATTAGTTTGATTGGCTTGTGCGACAAATTCGATATTCCCATCTTTATCAACTATCCAACCAGTTGCTTCAACAATTCGTCCTGATTTTTTCTCTAATTCATTACTTAAGATAGATGTTTTTTCAGAGATAGATGGATTGCTGCGAGAAGTCCTTTTTACAGGTGAATTATGATTCTCAACCATCCGCCAATCTTCCCAGGGTGCAGAAGCATTGAGGGTTTGATTGGGGGAAGGAGGTAAACCACCACGACCTGGTATGGTAAAACTATTTTGAGCAACTTCTCCACCACTGCTACAACGTTGATCGAATTGTGCTTGTCTGATATCGGCTGGTAATTGCGGTTGCTCTTCAATTTGGTTATCTGGTACGTTTACCTCGACGTTTCCGCTTAAATCGGGATTTGCACCAGTGGCGCTGATGTCGCTTTGGGAGGTAAGTACATCGCGAAATTGAGTACCAAAAATACCTCGGCTATTTATTATCACATTACCGCCACGGAAGTTTGCAGAGTTGGCGCTGATGTCGCTGTTTTCTAAAGCGGCGATGATGTCGCTATCGATGTTGATGTTACCGCCAATGACATTTTCTCCTTCAGCGTTGGTGGTAATATTACTATTCCGACGGAGGATTAAATCTCGTGAGTTGATGTTGATGGTTGCTTGTTCGATGTCGGGGTTTATTGCAGCGCTGCGGGTATTGGCTGTGAGTAAACCTTGATTGTCTAAATTGATAGAGTTAGCGTTGATTGTGAGGTTTCCTGCTGTTCCAATTCCCTGGTTTGCTACTGATAATATACCACCATCTTGTATTTGTAACTCTTGGGTGTTTATGTTTAAATTTCCTGCATCACCTGTTGAGTTCAATGCAGTACTAGAAAAGAAACCAGTAGAAACATCATTATCATTACCACCAATAACTTGGATTTTATCTGCTATGACATTTAAATTTCCCCCTTTACCAGCATCAAAAGTACCAACACTAACCTGTGCCCCATCCTCAATAATCAACTCTTTTGTATCAATAATTGTATCTCCTGCATTTCCTGTACCTTGATTTGCTTGAGTGGATATACTACTTGAAGATAAACTATTGGTAGAAGTACCAATTAATTCAACTTTATCTGCTTTTACAGTTAAATTCCCACTATTTCCACTACCGAAAATACCTGCACTTATTTGTGCACCATCTCTGATAATTAACTCACGAGTATTAATCGTCAAGTCTCCGGCATTCCCTTCAAAATCAGCTTGGGTAAACAACCCACTAGGAGTAATACCATTAACAGCAGTAGAACTACCAATAAGTTCCACTTTATCTGCATTTACAAGTAAATTCCCACCCTTGCTCCTGCTAAAAGTACCAGCACTAATTTGAGAGCCACCTTCTACCAGTAATTTTTGAATATTAAGTGTTAAATTACCTGCTTTGCCATTTCCAACTGTGGCACTACTAACTTTTCCCTCCCCTTGAATTAGTAACTCACTTGCATTGATAGTCAAATTTCCTCCATCCCCAGTTGCATTTGGGTTAACTAGAGAATCGATACTACTAAAAAATAAGCCATCAAAAGAAGTACCAACCACTTTGACTTTATCAGCAGCGATGGTTAAATTTCCACTTTTACCAGCACTAAATGTGGCCGTATTCACAAATGCTCCATCTTTAACAAGCAATTCCCCAGTGTTAATAGTCAAATTTCCTCCGTCTCCCGTTCCACCTGAGTTTGCTTGAGCAGACAATGAGCTTACAAAAATAGTACTAGTTTTCGCTCCAATGAGTTGCACTTTATTGGCATTAACAGTTAAATTTCCTCCTTTCCCATCACCACGAGTACCGGTACTTGCTATTGCTCCATTTTGAATGAGCAATTCTCCTGTATTAATATCTATATTTCCCCCATTCCCAGTTGCATTAGAAGAAACAAAAACAATCAATCCAGATACATCGTCAGTTATCTCTAATAACTCACTGGCATTAACAACAATTCCTCCGCCAGATTTCGCTCCTAAAGTTGTAGAGTCTATGCGAGTACCACCATTCACACTTACCCTTCTACCATTAATTTCTATATCACCCGCACCTTCACCACTTGCATCCACTGCTGACTGTTGCGTTAATTCAATATTCCCCAAATTCCCCGCGTTTTCATAACCAAGGGAAAAACCTTTATTTACAGGTGCAATATCAACTCTACCTTCCCCCACAACACTTCCTAATTCTATTCTCCCCCCTGCTGTTTTCAGAGTCGCACCTTCTAAATTGATATCACCACCCACTAGCGCTAGAGTTGCATCGGAATCAACGCGCAAAGCATCTGTTGTATCAATAATCTCGGATGTTGTTCTTCTTCCTTCACCATTTCCTTTTACTTGAATCGAACCGGGATTTTCCCCAAATTGCAAACCAAGGGGAACATTAATAGTTAACAAAGGTGCAGATGTAGGATTTGTAGCGCTAAACTCAAAACCATTTTCAAATAATAAACTATCCGCTGTACTCCCTACAAAGGAACCGCCAATATCTAACCGAGCATTTTCACCAAATACAATGCCGTTGGGATTAATCAAAAACAAGTTAGCTGCATTTTTTGTACTTATCAATCCGTTAATTTCAGAAATCGATTTCCCGGTAACGCGAGTCATAATGTTTTGAATGTTAACCGCATTATCAAAAAATGCTTCTGTATTATTAGGTACTCCAAACTCTTTAAAACTATGAAAAAGATTACTCCCTGCTTGAGTTCCACCTTGAATAGTTATTCTATTTCCTTGGTTTTGAATGCTGGAATTATTGGGTAAAGTGGTATCGGGGGTAATTTGGGCAACAACACTATCTATTTTGAATACTATAGAATTTATTGCCGCAATATAAATTAAAAATTGTAAATACCATGCTTTTAAATATTTCATTTTTATCAATTATCAATTATCAATTATCAATTATGGTCGAAGCAGGAGGCTCTAAAACCCCATCCAATTACCTCTCCCTCTCTCTCTCCCTCTCTCAACAGTGAATTAAAATGATTTCACAGTTAAAGAAGTAAAACAATCAGGTTCTTCAGTACTTGGTATGCTATATCAATAGTCGTTTTTGGGCAGTCGGCAGTCGGCAGTCGGCAGTGGGAAAGAAATAAAGTTGAAATCATTAAATTAAACGTATAAAAACTTAAATCCTTATATAGCAGTTATTTCATTGATTATTGCTAATAATTTGGCATACCAACAACTGAAGAGCCAACAATCATTGTTTAAACTCGTAATATTCAACAATTGGTGTTCTGGCAATATTTCCCAAGTCAATAACTTTTAATAATTCAATCCAATCTCGCTGAATAATTGCATTATCTGGATTTTGACGGTGGAGTTGAGCTAAATTATGTAAGGTATCAACCCAATGTTGATTGGCAGCATAAACTTTATAATTATTTGGTTGCTTTTCTAACTGACTTGTTAATTCCGGTGTTTTGCTAACCCGCTTAATAAATGCGTCAACATAAAAATAGTTTGGCGTTTTCTGTGGATTTCCGCAAAAAACTTTGAAGTACCAGTGATAATTCATTCCTTTCTTTAAGGCGTATTGGGGAAGTTTGGGTAAACTAATACCAATAAAACCAGATTGAGTTGGTAATGTTAATTGTTGTCGGAAAATATCTATTTCTACATTATCTTCTTTTGAGTTCTTGGATACTTCTTGTAAGATAAATTCACCATACTTGACGCTGTTTGGTACTTGGGGAAGGTAAACCCAAAAAGTTGTATGTTCTGAAGTTGTTGAAGTTAAAAAAGATTTTCCTTCTTTGCCTGGTACTATGGCTGTCAGATTTGTCAATGCTGCAGGACATTCTGGACGACCTGCACCGCCTTTACGACGACCTACGGGTTCGCCAGCATCGGGTAATTCTGGCATTTGTAAGGATGAAAAAGGCGTTTTGTTTACTTTCTCTGGGGTAGATTCTGTTGGTTTTGCTTGAATTTGTTGTGAATTAATTATAATATTTATCAGTAATAAAGGTAGAATTAGAGTTTTTTTTATTTTATTTTTCATCTTTATGTTTTCATTGCAAAGGTTTACGTAAAGGTTTGCAAAGAAGGAAGGAGAGGAAATCGTATTTTATATGTTAATTAAATTTACGATTATGAAGAAATATTATTTAAAATACCTCTGGCTATGGCTATTTTGATTGCAAAAGCTGCAATTAATAATCCAAAGGCGGGAGGTATCAATGGTATCCAACCTGCTTGCATAAAGATTATGTAGCATATTCCAAATAAAATTAAAAGTGATGTTGCAATGCCAATTGCTAATAATGATAGGTTTTTAATATACGAAGCTACAACTCCTCCAACAAAGCACCATATCCATATCCAGAATGCTTCTATCCGCCAAGGTACCCACCACAACAAAGGTCTACCATCTATAGCTGCACTAACAATTTGACTCACCATATGCGCTTGCATGTAGACTCCTGGTATAACTTTTTGCGGACGTGATGTCACCGCACTGTAGGGAGTTTTCCATTCGTCGCTGCTGCTCGCAGCAGTAACACCGATTAATACGATTCTATTTTTTACTAAGTGCTCTAAATTCGGTTTGGCTTCTTCTTTGAGAAAATCTCTGAGGGAAATTTGCTGAGCAATATTTCTAGGAGAACCCAAAGAATGATAATTTAATAGTATTTGATAACCAGATGTATCTACTACTTGATAACCACTTGTACGATCGCGTAATTTCTCAAATACAGTATCGCCAATTTGTAAATTTCCTTGCTCGTTAACTTGTAATTTTATATTCTGTGCATCTAAATAATGTGCTGCTAATTGTAAGCTCAATGAATAATTAGTTGGACAAGTTATGGGGGAATTGGGAGTCATGGATAAGAGATGACGGCGCACTACACCATCGTCATCGCTAACAAAATCGCTAAAGCCTAAGCGAGTTTGCGGTATCTCTGGTGGTGGAGGAATTCCATCTGGTGCACCATCCAATTGTGCGGGAACTTTACACACTGCAAATACGCGATTATCTTGACGCAGAGTTTGAATTAAATCCTTATATTGAGAATCCACGGCTCGATGGCGATAAATATCCAAACCAATGGTTTGTGCCTGATACTGTTTGAGCTTCTGTAATAATTGTGCTAAAGCTTGATTAGAGAGGGAAAATTCCATTGTCATCCCTTTTTCAAACTGATATTGAATATCTGCTTCATCAATGGTGACTATTAGCAAACGCGGATCTGGTTTTTCGGTTAGCGATAAGCTATAAGGGCACGGGCTTCGCGTTTGCAATTGCATCATCCTATCGAAAGCTTGCAATTCGCTAGCTTGCAATATTCCTAGATAGCGCACTCCCATTACCAAACTTGTCACAAGGCAGCTAATTATTATTATTGCAAGCAAATCTTTCCATTTAAACCAACTACCCGATGTCGGCTGCAACCATGTCATCGATGGGACAGCAGGATTCTGGCAAATTACGGGTAACCAGGAAGCGCAAGGATATTCATCTTCTAATCCTTGGAGTCTTTCTCTTGCATATCGTACTGCAGTATATAAAGTTTGTCCGCGAGAAAATTCTGTTAAAAAATGTCTTAAAAATTCTTGTGCGACGAAATCCGGTACCCCTTCTCGCATGACAATCACTTGGGGAATATCTAAATCTTCCAAATCCTGAGCTAAACCCAAACCATCACAAGAATTGAAAATTGCTAATTTTAATCCTCCTGTAATTGCTTTTTTTAGAGCATTTCTTAATTTATCCAGAGAAATTGTATCTGTATGATTGATCTTGATGATTCCTTTCTCTTCGCTGTAACTATGCCCAGCAAAAAATAGAATATCCCAACCTTTTTCCCAAAGTCGATTATCTAAATCTTTGCGTCGCGGCTCTACTAAAAATTCAATTTTTGCTTGCTTCGATAACTGTTCTAAAACACTCTTATCCGCTTCGGTATCAATTCCTTGATTGTTACCAAAAATTGCTAATATTCTAACTTTACTTTTATTCTTTTCTACTGCAATTTTATTCGGTTTTTGAAATTCTAAAGGACTCAAAGCTACTTCTGCATTGGCATAATCTTCAAAGAAATTCCATAAATGCCAAGGAAGTCGCCGTAATAATCTATCTTTAGTTTCAATAATTAACTGAATTTCATCATCGGAATGTAAATGTTGACGTAACTTTTGGTCGATAGGACGAAATTCTGCGGAATTAAACCAATTGTTAATTAAGCTTCCCAAACGCTCGCATAATTGAGAAAATTCAACTACGGAAACTTGAACTACATCTTCTTCTTCAATTTCAAAATCACTATTTCTCAAACAACGATGTAAATTCAAACGTTGATATAATGCTTCATACAAAAAATGCCAACTTCTGTAACGTTCTGCAATTTCTGGTGCTGGAGGTAAACTACCATAAAATTTCATTGGACTAGAATCACCAATTGTCCATAATTCGGCGCAAATGCTGCTAAATCCGTTTTCCAAAGTACCTTGTACTAAGCTTAAAATAGCTAGCTTTGCCATAGTTAATACTACAATATTCCTATCTAAATAACTAATTTTAAATTACAAAATTTTCGACCCAACTCAATCCTTGAATACTAACGTGTAAACTAAAGTATTTTCCTGGTAGAGCTTTAAACCATTTTAATTGAATATAATTATCTTGACCTCTAGCTTCTACTTTTTGAATATTCTCCCCCGATTCCGATAACATTGCAAGTTTTATATTGGGTGGTAGATAAATTTCCTTTCCTATAGGATGCAATTGTACCCGTATACCAATTTTTCCATCTTCTACTGGTGTCAGTGCCATCAAAAGTGCTACCGATTGATGCCCTAAGTCTATACCTAAATCAATTAATTTTGTAGCTTTGATAGTATTTTCAGTTGACATTTGTGCAGTTCTGAAAGCCAAGGTTAATTCCTGAGAATCTATTAGTTCCTCTGCAATTCCCCAACCCGCTACAAATATATTTTCCAACCATTGACTTAATTTCACTAATGGTTTGCTTGAAGTCAAATAACTGGGTAATTCATATACTGGAAATAACTGATTAATACTAATTTCTTCAGTTGAGACATGTTTGAGAAAACCTAATAATTTCGCTTCTGTAGCTGATTGACTCAATTCAACAATAACATAACCAATTCTGTCTAACCAAAGTTCTTGAGGAATATGAATTGTCTCAATTTCTGGAAATACCGCTAAACATTCTAACTTACCGTAATCTTTTACCTGTAAATCTGCGACATTCATCATACTTTGCATTAACGGAATACAACTATAACTCGAACTCAAATCTGTTTTCCAACCCAAAGATTCCAGATAAAATTTAACTAGATAAACCGCGATTGTATTGCGATAAACTTGTTGGGATTTTTGCGGATTGGACTGCTGAAGCTGAAATTGTGTGGCTATCTTCCGAGCTTCAACAGAAATTGGTAGAGTTAGGTGTAATGGCTGCATAATTTTGTTTGTGGAACCTTAAGAAAGTAGATATTTGTGAAAAATCGGCATAAATCGCTGAATACTGCGATTGTAAAAACTGTATAAGCTTTGCTGGGGTACTCCTAGCTTCTCGGAAATAACTTTCATTGATTTACCTTCAAGACTAAGTAAGGCTATTGTCCTAAAATTTGCTTGTGGTTTTTCTCTCAAGCAAACTGTTTGAAAAATATTTTCAGGATCTTGTTCAATTAATTGTTTTATCTCTTCTGAAAAAGGTGTATATTTTGTGGGATTAGGTATATCTTGACTTTCTTGGTTATCTATATTAATTATTTTATAGTTCTCTCGAATTTTTTGGGTTTGAGTATCTATAGTTTTAAAATAACAGCGTTTAATAATATAATACATACTCGAATTAATCCAAATCATAAATTTGCTTACTTCGCGATCGTCATTATTATTTATTTTACTAGCATCAAATTTATCGATTTTTAAACAGAGAAATCGCCAAAGTTCCGTTAACGATTCTGCCCAAATATCTTCATAAGTCTGTGAATCAACTTTCTCTCGCTGAGGACGTTTCAACCGACCCGAACTCAATAAAGCATTAAATAGTTGCGTGGTAGCACGTAATTTTTGAGGATTTTTCGCTGGGACTTCAGGCATTTTCTGAACAGTCACAGCTAGTCGATCAATTCTGAGATATATTGATTGCTTCAACAGATTATTAAGAGGATATTTTATGAGCAATTTCTCCTGTTGTTCATGATTCAATTCTGGATTACAAACACCTATAAGAACTTGTTTCACTTCACGATCAATTTCTTCATAAATGTCAGGAAGCTGCATTTTTATTTCACGATAAAGTTTATTCGATTCCAGAATTTTGTTTACTATATTCTCTAAAACCATCAATTTAGTCCCGCTATCAAGACCTCCTTTAATAGTGTATTCTCTTCTTTACTTTGAAAATTATGTAAACTTTTTATGAAGTAATTTTAAGAAAACTTTACATAAATCGTGACTTTTTGAATTCAATACTTACCTGTAGGGATAAACAGAGTTTCTGCATGGAACGATTCGACAAGCGAACGTTCTCGATGTGGCGCGCGCTCCAGAATCATAGGTGCACGATTAGATGGCAATCGCCGTTTAAAAATCGAATGTCTTGGAAAATAAATACCTTTTACTTTGGAATAATTGAGGGTAGGGAAAAGGGTAATTTACATCTAGTGAAGCTAGGGTTTATTTTTGCTTTCATTCCTTTTCAAGGATATACAACTAACAAAAATCAATCATGAAAAATTGTGAGGTAAAAAAGACTGTAATTAAACACATAACAGCCGCATTCGTATTCAGCTTGTTGTTAGGCTCAAATTCATCAGCTTCTGCAGGATCTCTTCTTCAGCAATGGAAACAGGGTTTAAGTGGCAGCAAACTCGCAAGTTATGTAGGTTCAGTTCACACTAGAACTAGTAGTCTGACAGAAATCGATTTTTGCAGAAATGGTCGGTATACTTATAATAAAAATGCAGGCTGGGATGCATATGGGGCTGCTGCTGGTGCTTCTAATAATAGAATTACAGGAAGTTGGGATGTTCAGCAACGCGGAAATCAATTTTTTTTGGTTTATGCGACTGATGGTGGTGAAAAAGGTAACTTTCCGATTTATTTGCAAAACAATGGGCGGGTAAATATAGGTGGAACTGCATTTGCCGTACAGCGAGGTGGAGCTAGGTGTTAGGGAGACTTGCTTTTGTAGCGCTTATAAACCTCAAAATATAGGGAATTTCCCTTGAATGAAATACAAAATTCAAAATTTGACTTTTGACTTTTGACTTTTGATTTCCGCGAAGCGGTTGACGGGCACCCATGAGATTTTTTTCGGAGACAAAAATTTGGCAATTCATTGATAATAAAGAACCGATCTAATTGCCTTTACTTCGAGCAAATGGTAGATATGTACTGTTTTCTTGAGCTTGCTTAGTCGTTTGTAAGTTATAACGCTCTAAAGAATAACCCAACCAAAGGACAGTACCACCAAATACTACAATTAAACCAGCCAAAATACTTGTAAGTATTCTAACTTGCGATCGCAAATATCTAACTTCGCGAGTTTGGTTTTCTAATTGTACAAGAGAATCCGTTTTTAGCGGTTGGATTTCGGAAACCACTTCTGGTTCTAATTTGGCTTCTTGCTTAACTCTTACTTGAGGTTCAAAAGCAACTTTTTTGCGAAGCCAGTTAACAATCAATTGAGGACAATTCTTTTTATACCAGCGCCATGCAATAATCCTAAATACTGGTTTGGATACCCGTGCAACTAATCTTAAGCTGCCTTTGAGGGTACGGGAGCGAAACCTTTGGTTTATCAGGTTAAGTGAAGCTACATCATAAAGAGAATCTAGGATCAGTTTGATCGAAGTTTCTTCTCTATATGATATATTTTCCAGTAAAAGAAGAACGTCATGGATTTTTTCTTCTTCTTTTTTCTTGTCTAACGGTACTTGTGCTAGGTCATCCGCTTCTTGTGTTCGGGTTTGCATGGTGTTGTGACTGGCAGCAGGTAGTTTTTTTTGCTGTATTATGGCAATTTTTTCATGAATTCGCGGGAGCAAGCAAGTTTAATTTTTGTAAATTAAGAAATTTAAATTATATTCCTTAAATAGTTAAAAATTTTCACTTTGTACCCTATTCGTACTGTTTTTCATCTAAAAAGGAAAAATTATCCAAATTAAGTAAAAATTACAATCCTGTAAAATACTTATTTTTACCTACTTCATGTCTAGCTGTCAAGTATACATTCTATTCACTTGCCACTGTAAAATTACCAATATAAATTTTTGGCGATCTGTACTATCTCCTCCTACCTCCGTAGATCTAAATTAGCTAGTATTATCACGGGAAAGGATTATTCAGAAGTGCAGTTTTAATTGTGAAATAATTTTAAACTCAATGAACCATTAGTTTCTATTACCTCTAGAATGATGTAATTTTATCTTCAGTAGTAGATTTTTGGCATTATTCTAAACCTTTATCCACTGCATAAACCTAGTACACCACGGCTTAAATAAGGCAACCATTAAAAATGGCTGAAAAGCTCAGAAAATCAAACTTCTTACTTCTTACTTTTTACTTCTTACGAAGGCAAGCGGTACTAGGTTTTATGCAGGGGAGAAAATGGGGAGTAAAGAACTTTGACTACTCACTCCACTAGGTATTAACCAACAAAGCGACGGGGAAATGTTGAAGAATATCGCGTACCCAAAGGGCATCTTCACCTTCTACCTGTGCTCCAGTAAAAACATCTTGCCATACAGAAGTAGAATCTGAAGGGGGAACAATGCGAGTTTCTTGCCAAACTTGTTCGCCGAAGGGATATTCGCCCATTTCTACTAAGGAAGTAAACAAACGTGGTGCAATAACGATTACTTTCTGTTCTCCTAATTCTCTGCTAAATCCTACTACATGAGTTTTTAAGCTTCCAACTATTGTTAGTTTTTCGTAGGTTCCACGTTGAAATAAGTCTAAGTATTCTCGCCGTGCTTCCAAAGTTTTATAAATTAAGAACAATTTGATTCTTGCATCTTCAGGGGTTTCTCGTAGCTGTGCAATGTAATCAAGTAGATCCGCTTGGGTTTTAGATTGAATTTCTTCAAGATACTTGTATCGTTTCTCAAAGTTTACCGGACGGCGGTTATCTGGATCTACCAAACTCAAATCCCAGAGTTCCGTTCCTTGGTAAATATCTGGAAGCCCTGGTACGGTAAGTTTGAGCAATGTTTGTGAAAGAGAATTTAAGATACCGTAATGCTGAATTTTTTCTTGAAAAGGACGGAAAGCCTGTAAAAATTGATTATCTTCGCTATCCTTCAAAACTCTTCCGGCAAAATTTGTAAAGCCATCTTCGTAGTCGCTATCATTTTTGAGCCATGCGGTGTGGACTTTTGCTTCTCGAATTGCTTTGATAATATATTCTTTCATCCGCTCTACAAAAGCGGGATATTCTTCTTTACTAAAAGGAAAAGCACCGATAAGGGTTTGATAGAACAAATACTCATCGTTAAAAGTCGGTACATCTCTCCCACCGACGTAATCTTTATGAGGTGCGTTGATTTCGCGCCACTGTTTCAAGTTTGTCTCCCACAACTCGGGAATCTCTGATAAGACGTTGATTCTAGCTCTTACATCTTCCCCGCGTTTGGTATCATGGGTAGATGTGGTATTCATAGTGTGGGGCCAATTTGCGCTACGATTAGCATTGTAATTGTGAAAATCTTCTAAAGATATGCCAAAACTACCCGGGTGGGAACCAACTTCATTAAGTGAAACCAACCTGTTGTATACATAAAGTACCGTATCTTCCACACCTTTGGCCATTAAAGGGCCAGTAAATTGCTGCAATCTCATCAGGAAACGGAACCATTCTTCTCTATCTTCTTCTGTAAGATGTTCGTCAAACTCTAATAGAAGGAATTTTTCAATAAAGTTGAGTTCGTTAAGGAAGTTAGGAATATTCTTTTTGGCTTGAGTCATTACTTGCTCAATATATTCCCTATCTGCCGAGCTTGCTCCTCCACTGATAATATATGTGCGATAAACCGGAAATACAGCCAAAATTTCGACCATAGCCGATTTTAAACCGTACATTGTGAAATCACTAGCATAACGGTAGCGGCCGGATATTGTCTTGAAAAGGTGAGCTAAGTTATCAATATCTCCCGCTAAATGTTTAGAAATAATTAATCTCTTGTTGCTATCTATTAACTCTTCGCAGTCAACTACTCTACCAATAAAACGATGATATATATCATCAAATTGCTCTTCGTTTAATTGGTCGCATAAAATACCATTAAGTTGATTAAGGAAATCGTATCCTGTAGTTCCTTGAATTGGCCAAGTTATGGGTAATTCTTCTTGAGGTTCGAGAATTTTCTCGACAATCAAGTAAATTTCCGGTGCTTTTTCTCGCAGTCGATTCAGATATTGTGCTGGATCGTATAAACCGTCTATATGATCGATTCGTAATCCATCAAATTTACCTTCTTCAACTAACTGTAAAATCAGAGAATGAGTAGTTTCAAAAACTTGTTCGTCTTCGATGCGAAGCGATATTAAATCATTAACGGTAAAAAAGCGTCTGTAATTGAGTTCTTCATTCCCGACTTTCCAATAAGCAAGACGGAAAAACTGCTCTGTTAATAAATTTTCTAATAAATCAAAGCTTTCAGGTTTTCCAGTCTCTCCATTAAAAGTACTAATATTTTCCTTAATATATTCTTTCACCAGTTCAGAATCATTCCAAAGCTCCCATAACATTCGTTTGATAAAGCTGATTTGGTCTTCTCTTTCTCTTCCTTCTTCACTGGATGGGATATATTTCAAAGTATAGAGAACACCCAAAAGCTTAACAAAATCAGGATGATCTCTACCAAGTTGTTCTTGCAAGCGTACTAAATTATATGTAAGAACCTGACTATAAGATTCTATTCGTATAGGAAATTTATGAGAGTAATAGTTAATAGTTAAACCGTTTTCTTCGTACTGAATTTGTAATTCACCACTTTCGAGACAATCACCGCAAAATCTTCCTAAAAAAGGCGCTAATACTTTAGCATTATTTTCTGGGTAATGATGATTCCAATCAATATCAAAGAAATCTCTATACTTAGAATCAGCACCATTTTCTAACACATCCATCAGCATCTCATTTTGGCTATCAAAAGCCATATGATTGGGTACAATATCTTGAATCCATCTGATATTTAGCTGCTGAAGATGTGCGATTAATTCTTCAAATTTTTCCACCCCTCCTAATTCTGGGTCAATTTCACGAGGATTTACCGCATCATAACCGTGAGTGCTACCTTTTCTTGAAGTCAGAATTGGAGAAGCATATAGATGAGAAACACCTAACTGTTCTAAATAAGAGGCAATGTTTTTTACTGCTACAAAACCAAAGCTGGGAGTAAATTGAATCCGATATGTTGCTAAAGGTAATTCCATCATGGCAATTTGAGTTATTAGTTGTTAGTTATTAGTTGTTAGTTATTAGTTGTTAGTTATTAGTTGTTAGTTGTTAGTTGTTAGTTGTTAGTTGTTAATTGCTCACTGTTGACTGTTCACTGTTCATTGTTAATTGCTCACTGTTGACTGTTCACTGTTGACTGTTCATTGTTCATTGTTCTTTGTTCATTGTTAATTGCTCACTGTTGACTGTTCATTGTTCATTGTTCATTGTTCACTGTTCATTGTTCATTGTTCATTGATCATTGTTCACTGCTCACTGATGACTGTAAATCACAACGCTGTAGGGATTGAGAATCATTGTTGAGTTAGTTGTTGCATCCAGTTTTTCTGGTAGTTGAGAACCAGTTCCTCCCCAAGTTTCTTCACTTGAATCAAGTAATTTTTTCCAAGTTCCACTAGGTATATTTTCTGTAATATTAACAGTTTCCGAACCAAAGTTAAGCCAGGAAATAATTTTACTGCCTCGATCGTATCTGTGGATGCGTAGTATTTTTTCTGCCTCAAGTACTTTTGTTTCTAATTGATTTCGATCTAATTTTGCTAAGGCAGGAATATCTCTTCGCATTTGTAGTAATTTTTGGTGAAACAACCACAGGGTACGATGCTCTCCACTAGTACGCTTCTCCCAATTCAATTGGGATTTCTTCAATGTTTCTTCTGCTTGGGGATCTGGAGCTTCTTCACCATCTCCATCATGAAATGCAGCAAATTCAGCTTTTCTGCCTTTTCTGACTGCTTCGATTAAATCGCGATCGCTATGACTGACAAAGTAAAGAAATGGTGCAGTCTCGCCATATTCTTCACCCATAAATAACATCGGGATATAAGGAGAAAGTAAAAGCGCTGCTGCTGTCAGCTTCAAAGCTTCAAAGGATATCAAATTAGAAAGTCTATCCCCTAACATTCGATTCCCTACCTGATCGTGGTTTTGGGAACAGACTACAAACTGATTAGAAGCGCAATCGGATGGTTCTTCTCCGTGATATCTACGTCGGTGTTCTGAGTAATCCCACGTATAAACAAAGCCTTGACGATAAGCTTTTGCTAACTGCTCTAATTTTCCAAAATCCTCATAATAACCGTTATTTTCCCCGGTAAGCACAGTATGTAAAGCATGATGAAAATCATCGCTCCACTGAGCATCTATACCGTATCCCCCAACTTTTGGAGAACTAATAATACGCGGATCGTTGAGGTCACTTTCTGCAATTAAATAAAATTGGCGACCTTTTTTTTGCTCTAATTGAGTTACAGCTTCGGCCATTTCTGCCAAAATATGCTTTGCACCAAAGTCATAGATAGCATGAACGGCATCCAAACGTAATCCATCTAAATGGTAATTTTCCAACCAATATAAAACGTTTTCTACAAAGTAGTGCCGCACTCCATCGCTATAGGCACCATCAAAATTAACGGCGCTACCCCAAGGTGTTTTGTAATTATCTGTGAAATAAGTGCCGTATCCCCACAAATAATTTCCTTCTGGTCCGAGGTGGTTGTAAACTACATCTAAAATTACTGCCATACCTTGTTGATGGCAAGCATCCACCAATTTTTTCAAACCATCAACACCACCATAGGAATTTTGTACGGCATATGGAAATACACCATCGTAACCCCAGTTTCGACTTCCAGGAAACTGAGCTACTGGCATAATTTCAATAGTATTAATCCCCAATTCTCTTAACTCAGAGATTTGGGGAATAATAGATTCAAACGTTCCTTCTTTGGTAAAGGTTCCCACGTGTAACTCGTAGATAACCATCTTTTCCAAAGCAACTCCCTGCCATACCTTATCATTCCATTTAAAGCTGCTGTGGTCAACTATTTCCGAAGCACCGTGAACACCTTGTGGTTGAAAATGAGAAGCTGGATCGGCTCGTTCTGTTTCACCATCAAGCTGGTAATAATATAGAGTACCGGGTTTTATATCTGCAATCGAACCGTGCCAGTAACCCCGTTCACCGGCCTCCAGAGGTACAACTCGATCTTCGGGATCGACTAAGTGAACTGCAACTTTTTCTACCAGAGGTGCCCAGAGAGTAAAGTTGCAAGTATTGTTTGAATATTGAGAACCGATATGCATAGTTAATTGTTAGCTGTTAGTGGTTAAGTAGGTTGGCGTTGAAAATAGTAATTGGGATAAGGCAAAAGGCTGTCATACAAAAGGCAATAGGAATAAGGGTTTGGAGCAAGTTTACATGGAGTAATATAGTTGGGTTTATTTCTGCCGACTTGGTTAGTTGTTAATTGTTAGCTGTTAGTGGTTAGTTGTTAATGTTCACTGTATGTCCCCATGCCCCAAGTCCCTTCGGAACTGCGGTACGGCCACACTTCGCGAACACTGTTCACTGCTCACTCATCATCGTATTCTTGGGTCACTTTACCAAGCCTCTGAAGTATAGTTATAGAACGCGCTTCTACTTTGATAGGTTTATCTTCGATGTAGCGTTTTCCGCGCTGAACGAAGCGAGGCTTGGTAGTGTCGAGAATAGTTACCCATTCCCATTCCTGCAATTGAGTTGGAATAGTAAATTCCAACATTTCGTAATGAGCGTTTAATAAAATTAAGAAATTTTCGTCAATGATGCGTTCACCTCTAGGCCCCGGAGAGGCTATGCCTTCACCGTTGAGGAAGATTTCAATAGCTTTAGCAAAACCGCTATTCCATTGTTCTTCTGTCATTTTACCGCCATCGGGGTTAAACCAAGAAATGTCCGTTACCTCAGTACCGCGAATTGCTCTTCCTTGGAACCACTTACGCCTCTTGAACACTGGATGTCGGCGACGAAAGTCAATTAATTGCCGGGTAAAATCGAGTAAATTCTCATTTTCTTCTTGTAAATCCCAATCTAACCAGGAAATCTGGTTATCTTGACAGTAAGGATTGTTATTCCCTCCTTGGGTTCGTCCCATTTCGTCTCCCATAACTATCATGGGTACGCCTTGGGAAAGCAGTAGTGTAACTAAAAAGTTGCGTCGCTGTTTTTTACGTAGCTTCTCAATGGAAGCGTCTTCTGTTTCCCCTTCTGCACCGCAATTCCACGAACGATTATGACTTTCTCCATCGCGGTTATCTTCACCGTTGGCTTCGTTGTGTTTTTCGTTATAACTAACTAAGTCATTCAAGGTAAAACCATCGTGAGCGGTAATAAAATTAATACTGGCGCTGGGGCTGCGTCCGTTACACTCATAAAGGTCGGAACTACCTGTAAACCGATAAGCGAATTCTGCTAAACGACTCTCTTCTCCACGCCAGAAATCTCGTACTGTATCCCGATATTTGCCATTCCACTCTGACCACAATAAGGGAAATTCACCTACTTGGTATCCTCCTTCTCCTACATCCCAAGGCTCGGCTATTAACTTAACATCTGCTAAAACTGGGTCTTGGTGAATAATATCAAAAAATGCCGCCAGTTTGTCTACGGCATATAATTCTCTAGCTAAAGCCGAAGCTAAGTCAAATCTAAAACCATCTACGTGACATTCCAACACCCAATACCGCAAACTGTCCATAATCAACTTGAGTACTTGGGGATGGCGTACATTAAGGGAATTACCGCAACCAGTAAAGTCCATGTAATAACGTAGATCGCCGTCTACTAAACGGTAGTATGAAGCATTGTCAATTCCGCGCAAGGATACAGTCGGTCCCATGTGGTTTCCTTCACCCGTATGGTTATAAACCACATCGAGAATGACTTCTATCCCGGCTTGATGCAGGCGCTTAACCATGTGCTTAAACTCTTTTAGTTGCTGTCCTAAACCACCGCTAGCGCTGTAACCGGAATAAGGAGCCAAGTAACAAATTGAATCGTAGCCCCAATAGTTTTTCATCCCTTGACCAGCTAAATGCCCCGGATGGGATAAAAAATGATGAATGGGCATCAATTCTACCGCTGTCACACCCAAAGACTGGAGATGAGAAATAGCCGCAGGGTGAGCAAGTCCGGCATAAGTCCCCCGTAGTTTTGCGGGAATTTCTTCATGTAATTTAGTAAAGCCTTTGACGTGAGTTTCGTAGATGATCGTTTCATGCCAAGGTGTGTCTAAAAGTTTATCGCCTTCCCAGTCAAAGCCTTTATCTACAACTACCGATTTGGGGATCAACTGTGCATCATTTAGATCGGAAAATCCTAAATCGTCTTTGGGATCGTCCCAACGATAACCAAAAATTTCTTCGCCAAAACCTATATCTCCATCAATCGCATAGGCATAGGGATCGATGAGTAACTTATTCGCGTTAAACCGATGTCCTTCATGGGGAGCAAAAGGACCGTGTACTCTAAACCCGTAACGCTGCCCGGGACCAATGGAAGGTACGTACCCATGCCAGGTAAAATTACTAACTTCTCTTAAAGCTAATCGAGTTTCTCGTCCTTCTTTATTGAACAAGCATAATTCTACCGCTGTGGCGTTTTCTGAGAATAAAGCGAAATTAGTACCCTTGCCATCCCAGTTAGCTCCTAAAGGATAGGGTTTACCCGGCCATAGTGAGAGGTACATATCCAAAATACTCCTAATAAAAACTAATAATTCTGCAATACCAACAAATATTAATCAAATATTAAATCCTCTGCGATCGTTTTAAGCCTACTTGTAGTGACAATTCTTTTTTATACCTATAGAGGGATGCGGGAGAGCTAAAAGGTAAAGAGTAAAGATTAAAGGGTAGAGAGAGGGTAAAGGGTAAGAAGTTAAGATTTATGAGTTACGAGCTATAAGTTATGAAATCCTAACTTCCTGCAGGGCACCACCTAATATCTCTCACCTCTTACCCTTATCTATTTTTATGCGGTTTCTAGCAGTTCTAAAATGCGATACATCGGAACTTCTACCCAGTTGGGACGATTTTTAAGTTCGTGTTCTAGTTCGATGATCACTTTTTCCAGTACGAATCCATCTAAAAGTAGTTGTAGTTCTGATGGTTCCGAAGGTAAAAATGGTGCGTTTTTGGCTGCCCCAAAGTAGGATTTTAAGAAAGCAATACTAGACCAATAATAGGAAAATTGTGCCCATTGTTCCATTAATGGTTGGTCATCTGGAAGAATTATGCCGCTTTCTTTTTCGTTACGCAAAGCGATACGACTTGAATAGTAAAAGGACTCTATCATTCCGGCGACATCGCGCAGGGGCGAGCGTTTCATCCGTCGTTCGCTTAATGGACGGGTTTGGTCGCCTTCAAAGTCGATAATGATAAAGTCTTTACCGGTATATAGCACTTCGTTAAGGCATAAATTACCGTGAGTGCGGGTTCGCATCGCGGTAATTTTTTGGTTGAGTATTGATTTGAGTCGAGCTAATATCATTTCTCGATTGTTCAATACTAATTGTGCTACGGGTTGAAGTTCGCTTGGTAGTTGTATTAAGTGCTTTTTCAACAGCAGCAATACTTGTCCAGCTTGATTCCGCATGTATTGGTAAATCGAGCGCTGGTAAAATGAGGTAAATGGCTCTGGGGCAAAGTTCGGATCTTCCGAGTCGGATGCTAATGCTAAGTGCATTTCGGCTGTGCGTTCGCCTAATAGTTGAGCATTTCGCAAATATGAGCCGAGCATTTCCTGGGCGATGTCGGGAATTTCAGTTTCTAATGCTGCTGTTAACAACGAAGATGGTAAATCAATATCGGCGATCGCGTCTATTTGCCTTACCTGAACTCGTTCAAAAAAGTCTCGCAGGCTATCAATACTATATGACCAACCATCCCTGATATCGGGAATAAATTTTTGGATCATTCCCAAGGTCATGGTCTCAAAGCCTTTACGGCTGTAGTTCAAGCTACCAGCAACGGGAGCAAAGTTTTCGGCATCTGGCAGTCCTTTTGTTGCTGATGTGTGAGTGAGAAACTGACCCACTTCTAAATCGGGGTTGATGCCTTCCCCTACGACTTTGCGGAATAATTTGCACATCAGGCGATCGCCATAGACTACGCAGGTATTTTTCTGTTCTCCACGTAACATATGAGCTTCTAGATGTACTTTCAGTGCGTAATTAGAACCGGCACCGGCTAACTCGGTAAAATCTCGGCTGGCTTCTGCGACAAGTTCACCGGCCATGCCTTTATAAGTTTTTTTGTTGGCAATTGCTTCGAGAGGAAAGTTGAGAAAGTCTTTGTCTGCCAGAGCATCAAATAAGACCCCTATTTGTTTTTTGGCACGTATTTCAATATGGGCTACAATCTCTTCGTAGTCGGAATTAAAACGTTCGTTATTAATACCTTTGGGTTCGTAAGCTAGGGGTAATACGTAGGTTTCGGGGTCGCCTTCGGTGTAGTCTAGTTGTACTAAAACAATGGCTGCTTCTAGGGAACGGAATTCAATGGGAATTGCCTCAATCACATGAGAGGACTGAATTACCCGACTTTTAGCGTCAAACCAGGTACAAGAGCACATGAAATCTGGCAAAATTTCTTCCAATGATGATTTTGCTTCAGGTTTGGTAAAAATATTATGCCAATTGTCGGTGACCACTAAATTCGGTATTTGCTCTTGAGGCCTCACCGCACAGGAAATATTTGTTTGAACTTGCAGGGTAAACCAGTAAAACGCATGAGGGGCTAAACTCATGAAATAAGGTGAATCGTCAATTGGTGGAAATGTGGTACGTCCAAAGATTTCCACTGGAGTCATGCCGTCTAATGCTGATAAATCCAACTCTACTGTCTGCACGAAGCGGGATAAGTTGGTGACAACTAGCATATGATCTCCGTTGTAAGTACGGGTAAATGCCAAAACCTTGCGATTTTCTGGATAAAGTAACTCAAAAGCACCTCTACCAAAAGCCTGAAAGCGGCTGCGAGTTGCAATCAAACGTTTCATCCACCAACATAGTGAATTACGGTTTTCTCGCTGGGCCTCAACGTTAACTGCCTCGAAGGGATATTCGGGATCGATAATTACTGGAGCATATAGCTTGTGGGGATTGCAACGACTGAAACCACCATTGCGATCGGCACTCCACTGCATGGGAGTCCGCACGCCGTTGCGATCTCCTAAGTAAATATTGTCCCCCATGTTGATTTCATCGCCGTAGTACATTACTGGGGTTCCGGGTAATGACATCAACAAGGCGTTCATTACTTCTATACGCCGTCGGTTATTCCCCATTAACGGCCCCAAGCGACGACGAATACCCAAATTCAACCTTGCTTGATGGTCTTGTGCGTAAACTCGGTACATATAATCCCGATCTTCATCGCTGACCATTTCTAAAGTCAACTCGTCGTGATTCCGCAAAAATAATGCCCACTGACAGTTATTGGGAATCGCCGGGGTTTGCTGCAAAATATCGATAATCGGGAAACTATCTTCCATTTGCAGTGCCATAAATAAACGCGGCATTAAGGGGAAATGAAAGTTCATGTGACATTCATCTCCACCGCTGTAATACTCTACAGCATCTTCGGGCCATTGATTGGCTTCAGCTAGCAGTAAACGATTAGGAAACTTATCGTCAATGTGTTTGCGTAATTTCTTCAAAAAGGCGTGAGTTTCCGGGAGGTTTTCGCAGTTGCTGCCTTCGCGTTCGTACAGATACGGTACGGCATCTAACCGCAACCCATCTACACCCATCGATAACCAAAAATCTACTACCTCAAATAGCGCTTCCTGCATTTGAGGACTTTCAAAATTCAAATCCGGCTGGTGAGAATAAAAGCGGTGCCAATAATAAGCTTTGGCAACGGGATCCCAAGTCCAGTTAGAAGTTTCAAAATCCTTAAAGATAATCCTTGCTTCGGAATATTCCTCGGCAGTTTCACTCCAAACATAAAAATCTCGTTCTGGACTCCCTAGGGCTGCTTTACGCGCCCTCTGGATCCAGGGATGTTGGTCGGAAGTATGATTGACTATTAACTCAATTATTACCCTGATGCCTCTTTGATGGGCGGCACTTAAGAATTCCTTGAAATCGTCGAGGTTACCGTAAATTGGATTAACGCTGGTATAGTCGGCGATATCATAGCCATCATCTCTCAAAGGGGAGGGGAAAAAAGGCAGTACCCAAACTGCTGTTACTCCCAAATCTTGTAGATAATCTAATTTTTCAGTTAATCCCCCAAAATCGCCTATACCATCGCCATTGCTATCAGCAAAAGCTCGTACCGGTACTTCATAGATGACTGCATCTTTAAACCAAAGTGGATCGTCTTTCAATAACGGATTTTGCATAATTTTTACTGCCTTATTTGTCATATAAGCTATTTTATTACTATAAGAAGATAATGACTGGTGAATTATTGACGGTTTGTTATTCTTTTAGTTTATCGAGGTTATTTTATGAGTTTTGAAAGAGCAAGTGGAGTTCTACTCCATCCTACTAGTTTGCCAAGTAAATTTGGTATTGGTGATTTAGGTGAATCGGCTTATAAATTTGTCGATTTTCTTGTTTCAAGCGGTCAAAAGTTGTGGCAAATTCTACCTTTAGGACCGACTGGTTACGAACATTCTCCCTATACTATGAATTTTAGCGCCTTTGCAGGAAATCCCTTGATGATTTCCCTAGAAATGTTGCTAGAAGAGGGTTTGCTAACTGATGAAGAATTAATTCCTTTAGAAAAAACCGAATCTAATCTTCAGAGAGTTGACTTTGATGCAGTCATTCCTCATAAGACAAAAATTCTTCAACAAGCTTATCAATACTTTCAAAAATCTTTAGCAAAAACAGCCAATAGGGAGTTTGAAAATTTTTGTAAAGAACAAGCTTCTTGGTTGGATGATTATGTACTGTTTATGGCACTATTAGAAGCCAACGATTATAAAGCTTGGAACTTTTGGGATCGTGCTGTAGCTCGTCGCGAACAAAATGCGTTAGAAGCTCAGAGAGATAAATTGAAAGATGCGATTTCTTACCACAAATTTTTGCAATTTAAATTTTTTCAACAGTGGAAAAAAATCCGCACCTACGCTAACGATCGCAACATCAAAATAGTTGGCGATATTTCAATTTATGTTTGTCATAATAGTGCTGATGTATGGGCAAATCCAGAAATATTTCAATTAGATTCCCAAACTCTTGAATCAGCCTACATCGCCGGAGTACCACCTGATTACTTTAGCGCTACCGGGCAACTTTGGGGTAATCCCGTTTATGATTGGGACAAATTAGAAGAAACTAATTTTTCTTGGTGGATAGAACGTTTTCGTGCAACATTAGAATATGTAGATATCGTTCGTATCGACCATTTTCGGGGATTTGAAGCTTATTGGCGAGTACCCGCAGGAGAGGAAACTGCTATCAACGGTGAATGGGTAAAAGGGCCAGATAAAAAATTCTTTGAAACTTTGGGTTCCACTTTAGGTAGTTTACCCGTAATGGCGGAAGATTTGGGAATTATTACCCCCGAAGTGGAAGAATTACGAGACACGTTTAATTTCCCCGGAATGCGTATTTTACAATTCGCTTTCGGTGGTGAAGCTGATAACCCTTATTTACCCCATAACTACATTCAAAACTGCGTCGTGTATCCGGGTACCCACGATAATGACACAACCATTGGCTGGTGGAATCAAGCCGGAAAGGAAGAAAAGCTACACGTCGCTAAATATTTGGGTTATTCCTCACCTGAGGAAGTTAAAGAAATCAACTGGGAATTTATTCGCATGGCGTTATCTTCAGTGGGAGACTTAGCCATTCTTTCTGTGCAAGATTTCTTAGACTTAGGCAGCGATGGTAGAATGAACGATCCCAGCGTTAGTGCCGGAAATTGGCGTTGGCGCTATCAAAATTCTGAACAACTCACCCCCGAATTAAGTCGGCGATTGTTGGAGATGACTCGGCTTTATCGAAGGTAAAATCTTCGCTCGCGGAGCTCGCGGAGTTGGGAGCTCGCGGAGCTCGCGGAGCTCGCGGAGTTGGGAGTTGGGAGTTGGGAGTTAGGAATTATCTAAAACACAATAATGTAGAGACGTTGCAGTGCAACGTCTTTTTTTAATATGTGGTATTTTGAATCGATTACCGCTATATTCCACGATTTCGTAATAAATAAAACGGTATCTTATGTAACTAAAATCTCAGCATTGTTAGGGATTATTAAAATTACAAGAACACTGTTAAATAAAACTTATCCAAGAAAAAATTTTATATATATACTTTGTGTAAGAGAGCATTCAGAAATACTTATTAAAGTTTTGTTGCGCAAGCTTGATTTAGTTGCTAAGGTGTGTGTGACGACGATTATATAAATTCGTGTCCGGAGGGATTATGCAATCGATGGCTATATCTGCAACTGAGAATTGTCACAAATATTGCTTTTGAAACCGAAACACATAGAAATCTGACTATATATTGCAAATACTTTGATTAGGCGAGAATTATAGACCACAAACAGCTTGTTTCTGTAGCTGTTAATACATTCCAATTACACTAAGTTTTTCTATTTCTATTACTTCGTCGATATGCAGATGAATCCCTATAAGCTGCTACGCACTTAATTTGGATAATTCTAGGGAGCAAGATGCTCCCACTACAATACTTTCATTTTTTAGCTTTATATAATTTAGTTGCACACCAGCTTATAGACATATCGACAAGAGCAATATTACAGTAAAATCCATCATTTGGAGATGAGAAATGAATATTGAGAATAAGACTGCTTTAATTACTGGAGCTTCCCGTGGTATTGGGCGTGCTATAGCCTTAGAGTTGGCACGACAGAAAGTAAAAAGATTGATATTGGTTGCACGCTCGCGAGATAAATTAGCAGAAGTTGCCTTACAAGTTGAAGCGATGGGTGTCGAAGCCGTAATTATGGCACTAGATTTGAAAAAACCAGTGTTTGTAAACGTTGCAGTTGCTCAACTTTGGCGCAGTTATGGTCCAATAGATATATTGGTGAATTGTGCTGGTGTAGCTCACCAAAACTCATTTTTGAAGACTAAGCTGCCTCAAGTACAAGAAGAATTGTCTCTGAATTTTATGGGAACATACACCATGACTCATATGGTGGCGCGACGGATGGTAAAACGCAACCAGGGAACGATTGTTAATGTATCGAGTTTAATGGGGAAAGTTGCAGCACCAACAATGGCGACTTATTCAGCAACTAAGTTTGCAATCTTAGGATTTACGGATGCTTTACGTCGCGAGTTAGCACCACATAACATCAAAGTCATCTCATTGTTACCAACATTGACAGACACCGATATGGTGAAAGATTTGCAACTATATCGTGGAGTAATCCCAATAACACCGGAGCAGGTAGCCCAAGCATTTGTCAAAGGATTGCGAAGAGACTCATCAGAAATCTTAGTTGGTTGGCAAAGTCATTTAGCGATTTTGTGTCAGCGTCTAGCACCTTGGTTATTAGAGACAGTCTTAAAACTTGCATCACCGACTAGTCGGGTACCGAGGATACAGCAGTATTATCAGAGGTTAGTTAGTTGATAGTTGAAATGAGAG
>JBHJJJ010000176.1:0-14572 GCA_050042755.1 Rivularia sp. (in: cyanobacteria) | reverse complement strand
GTGAAAGTAATGTCATCGATAGCAGTGACGTTATTAAATTTACGCTTGATGCTTTCTAGAGTAACGTTAGCCATTTCAATTTTGGATTTTGGATTTTGGATTTTGGATTATAAATTGGTTCCTTATTGCGCTTCCTCTTTGAGAAAACGCTGAGCCGCACTTTGTAAAAGCGTTCATAGCGCCAAAAATCTTGAGTAACAATGGGTAATTGGTAATTGGTAATTGGTAATTGTTAATTGTTAATTGGTAATTGTTAATTGGTAATTGTTAATTGGTAATTGGTAATTGGTAATTTGTAATAGGTAATTGGTAATTGGTAATTGGTAATTGGTAATTGGTAATAGGCAGGAGGGTCTTATCTTCGTTACGTTTCTTAATATAGTGATATTTTTTTGCGCCAACTTACTTATTTTAATAGAGATAAATAAACATGAATACAGAACAAATTATTACAGATTATTTGCAAAATTTCTGCGAATATTTTGACTCAGAAATCGAACATGATTCCTTAAAATTCTATGATTTTGCACGCAATTTTGAACAGAAATTTAATCTGGTAAAAATTAATTGGAATCTCAATAAGAGCAACAGTAAGAAATTAACTAGTATAGAACAAATATTTGAGACTTATCAACACCGTCTTTTACTACTAGGTGAACCTGGTGCTGGCAAAACAGTATTATTAAGAAGTTTTGCTAAAATTAAAGGAAACGAAAGACTTGGAAATGCTAATAAATCATTACCAATATTTGCAGCAATTAGGTCATGGAATGGTGAAACAAATGAGCCGATAATTGATTGGTTGCTACGTGAAACTAAAATTGTTTGTCCAGATATAGAGTTAGATGAAAATTCACTTGAGCAGCAAATTAGAGCCAAGAAAGTTTTATTAATGCTTGATGGATTAGACGAACTTCCTGCCAATGTTTCTAATTCACAAGATCCAAATGTAAAACCACAAGACTATCGCGTAAATTTTATTCAAAAACTATCAGAATTTGAAGCAGAATATGGAGACAATCAGAAAATGATTGTAACCTGTCGCGAGCGAGATTATGAAGAAATAATCAGTGAAGATGATAGTAAAAAACTCAATTTAAATGGTGCAGTACTTCTCAAGCAATTAAATTATAAGGAAATCAAAAATTATTTAGAGCATATTTTCGATCGTAAAGTTGCTTTCTTTAATAAGCTTTGGACTGTGCTAACTAAAAATTTGGCTTTGCTGAAAATGATTCGCACACCATTTCTTTTGACTGTTTTAGTATTGCCATACGTAAATAATCAAGAGGATAATGAAAGCGAAGCTGAACAATTGATCGCAGTAGCCAATCCAGACCAGTTATTCGATAACTTTTTAAATAATAGTTATCTCAGAGAGCATAAAAAACAGGAAGAAAAAGGAATTACTGTTCATTGTTCCCTTTTGGAACTGAAGCAAATACTAGGACAAGTTGCAATCTTGATGATGAGTGATTTGCGACCAGATGACAATGAAATTTTCCTGGATATTTTTGAGCGAGTTATCCCTGAGCAAGAAAATATCAATGAATTTATTAAATTTGCTCAAAATTTATACTTATTAATTAAAACTCATCATCAATCAAAAGAAATCTATCGTTTTCGTCATTTATTACTTCAATATTATTTTACTTTCACTTACGCACTTAATTATTTAGAAAATATTAATTATAACAGTGAAATTTCTCAAAAATATCAACAACCTCCCACAAAAAGTGAGCTGGCAATCGCACTAGGAAAATTAAACAGATTACGAGCTACTGATTTACTAATTGACTTACTCAAAGATCTAAATAAAGATGTTCGTTATGAAGCAGCGAATTCCCTAGGGCAATTAGATGCTGGGGTGTATTTTCGGGGTTATAAGCAGGATTTCTCCCAACCTTATCTCCAGAGCCGCTCTCTTAATGGATTTGACAAAGCAAGCATCAAAAAATATTTTAGTGGGAAAAATTACGACATTGAAGATTCAGAAGTCGAAAAAATAGCTGAATTTAGTCTTGGTATTCCTTTTGTTGTAGAGCAAATAGCTTCAAACTGGGGTGAATATAGTTCAGAAGAAATTTTAGCTCCAGTGTCTCAAGATACTCAGAAGACATATAGAACACCTTCAGAACAAGTAATTGCAGAAACTGTTAACCGTTTTCTGGTTCATTGTAAACGGAACCCACAAGATAAGCGAGCTATTTACATTTTAGCTATGATGCGTCGTCCCGATGAAGAATTTTTAAAGGAGATGCTCGGTGTTAACGATGTCAGGGGTAAATTAGAACAACTATATGAAAAATATTCGTTCATTTTACCGGAACAATTAGAATTAGATGAAAAGTATGCAAAATTCTTGAAAGATGATTTATTGATACTTGAGGTGCGTACAAAACCAGAGATACGCGACATCAATAAGCAAGCAATAAATCATTTCCGAATTCTTTTAAAATAATTATCCAATACAGAAAATTTAACTATTGCAGAAAAGCGCATTGGTAGCAAAGATTTTACTGAACTATTTAGCGATTTCGTTCATCATAAATTATGGTGGATTCAAGAAGAAGATGAAGCATTAGATTATCTTATTCCTTATTTAATAGAAGGCTGGTACTATAACCATATTTGGACACTTAGCCTTTTAGAAATTGCCACTAAGTTTAGCTCTCCAAAAAATGAACTATTGCAGATTTTTAATCTAGGTTTGGCTTCTAAAGCATCAGAGGAGGATAAATCTCGACTGTTGGATAAGTTAGAAGAAGCATTTAACAGGAGAAAGAAAAAAGAAGAGTGGGAAAATTATGAGTGGAAAGCCATTGTACTCCTCAAGAGTGGCGATTTATATTTCAATCAAAAACAATATCCTGAAGCTATTCAAAAATTCCAGTTAGCAAAACAATATCTACCCCAAGAGGAATCGGATTTACAAAAACAGTTAGAAGGTAAATTGCTCGCTTCAGAAAGATTATATCAATTCCAACAAATTCATGCTTCTAAAGAAAATGAGGAAGTTGTAATAATTGACTCTTCAGAAGATATCCAGCCAATAGAAACAGAAACTCCATCAAATAGCGAAGCAAATCAAACTCCAGATAAACCAGAAATAAATTCTACTAATAATCCCAAATATTCACCAATAGAAGCATCAAATCCCAGACAAAATACATCAATTTTCCTCGGAATCATAATAGGCTTACTATTTGCAATTGTAGGTTTATTATCCGTATTTTTATGGTTCAATATAAATCGTCCTTCCCCTAGCTCTAATACTACCTCTAATAATGAAAAGCTTCTTTATGAAACTGCTATTAACGATGCTAGGAAAGGAGATATTCCAAGTGCTTTGGACAAGCTTTGTATGATTCCTAATAATTCTGAATATTTTGATAGATCTCAAACCTGGATAAAACGTTGGTTACAGCAAGATGCTTGGCGTGATACAGTTACTTCTTTTCTTAAGCAAAAAGGCTCCTCATGTTCTGTAGGAGTGGAGGGTTCGCAATCGGTTAATTAACATTTTGTATCATAAAAAAGAGCTTGAAACTTTCATTTCCATCTAAAGCACCTTAAATTTAGTTTACTCAACCAACCCACTCAAAGCCTCAACTAATACTTTATTTTCCTCATCAGTACCCACAGCAATCCGTAACTTATCTTCTAAACCTTCCTGCTTAAAATATCTAATTAAAATACCTTGTTCTTTCAACTTCAAATACAAATACTCAGCATTCCCTTGAGGTGGCTGTACTAATAAAAAATTAGTGTGAGAATCCCAAACTTTAAAACCTAATTTGTTAAAATCTTCCGATAACTTCCCCCGCGATATTTTAACCTTCTCTGCACAACTATTTTTATAATTTTGGTCGCGCATCGCTGCAGCACCGATGGCACAAGCTATAGCATCAATGTTGTAACTATCTTTGATTTTATATAAACCCTGTAATAACTTTGGATTAGCAACACCAAAACCCAATCTAATCCCAGCAAGTGAATATCCCTTCGATAAAGTACGAATAGAAATCACATTTTCAAACTCTTTTACCACAGATAAAGCATCATCATCAGCAAAATCACAGTAAGCTTCATCAATTACCAATACACCTGATAATCTTGTTGCTAATTCTCGTAAATCTTCTATTGGTACAATATGTCCCGACGGGCTATTAGGAGTAGCTATAAATGTCACAGCACCATCGACTTTTACTAATTCTTCTATCGGCAATTTATAGTTTTCTGGATAATCTATTTCCACCGTTTGGGCTGGCTGCATTTCTACTAAGGTGCGGTAAAGTACGTAAGTAGGCATCGGGTAAACAACTTTTCTTTGGGAATTCGTACAAGCGCGAATTACTAAATTCAGTACTTCATCGCTACCATTACCGACAATTATCCAATCAGTAGGAATATTCAAAGTTTCACTAATCGCATTACGAAACTCGGTAGCGGAAGAATCTGGGTACCGTCGCAACCATTCCCAATCGAAGTTTTGCAATACATCTTTAACCTTTGGGGAAGGAGGATAAGGATTTTCGTTGCTATTAAGTTTGATGATTTTACTATCCGATTTTGGCTGCTCTCCAGGGATATAGCCAGTCATTACATCAATTTCAGCACGGAAGAAGCTAGTCATTTCAGTGAACAGTTATCAGTGAGCAGTGAACAGTTATTAGTTATCAGTGAATAGTTATCAGTTATCATTTAAATGAAAATTTATCTTACATAAATTATGCATGAATATAGTCCCCAATGGGTTGCAAATTATTTTGATGATTATAGTGAAAAAGAGTGGGAACGTTTAGTTAAAACTCCTACTGAAGAAGTAAAGCTGTTTATTCATACTCATTACTTAAAAGAATATATCCGTAGTGGTGATTATGTTTTAGAAGTTGGTGCCGGTGCGGGAAGGTTTACTCAAATTCTGGTAGAGTTAGGTGCAAAAGTTGTTGTGTACATAAATTTACCTCACCCCCCCTTGCGGGCACCCCTCTCCAAAGCATTGGAGAGGGGAAAGGGGTGAGGTTTAGCCCATATTCAACCCAAGTGAAAACTACTATCATTTCTCAAACAAGTAGATATTCCCGAATAAATTCAACCATACCCTCACCTTCTTCTTTAATCGCTATCCAATCAGCTTTTGCTTTCACGGCATCTTCTGCATTTCCCACCGCGACTTTAAAGCCACAAAAATCAAAAAAATCTAAATCATTTTCTGCATCGCCAACAGCAATAACTTGATTCTTTGTAATATTCAAATGTAATAATGCTTTTTCCAGTCCCTTTGCTTTATTTATCCCTGTAGGTAAAATTAAGCCATAATCTTTATGACAAATTATATGTAGAGGAAATTGAAATTCATCAATTAAAGCATTAACTTTTTCTACAAACCGACGGCGAACTGTTGCCAGAATTGTATTTTGATGAAATGGTATACTATGGTGCATCAATTGTGCAATAAATTCTATCGGTGGTTTGCTAGCTAAAAGTTCTATTTTATCTTGATTTGGAAAATATAAGAGAGCTCCATTTTCCGTAATTATTAAATCAAATATTTTAACTTGGGGACATACACGTAACAAGTCATCAAATCCCCTTCCTGTAACAATAGCAATCAAAAAACCATTTTCTTTGGCTTGCAATAAAGCTTTTTCAACATTATCTGGAATTTTCCCCCTCGTGGCGATCGTCCCATCATAGTCAGTTGCCAACATTTTAAATTGGGAATTTAGCATTGCTCAACTCATATCTGATAACGAGTAAAATATACCACATTCATAACTTACCGCGAGCCGAAACCAGAAACAAATGATTTCAGCCATTAATATCTTTTAAAGTCGATCGCTACAACCAAAAAATGTAGAGACGTTGCAGTGCAACGTCTTTATCAGTTTAATCTTAATTTCCAAAATAGTAAAAAAGATTGATTCTTAATTCTTAACTTTGATATACGAGATAATCTTCCAAATCATTAATTTGCGGGTCATTTAATTCCTGCAAAACTCGCCAAATCACAGTATAGCTACCGCCAGAACGACGACCTACAACTCTAAAAGCAAGCATTACATCGCTACTTTGCATTTCTAGTAATTGGTCTAGATAGCGGCGTTGTTTTCTCGTAACTGGTTGATTGTTAACTATAATTTCTGGAAGTTTAAATTGTAAATTACGCACTAAGTAAGTATGATTTAATTTTACTTCTACTTGATTAGAAATTGGTTGATTATCAATGATTTTTTTGTGCTTACCAGTAATAATTTTCTGCCTTTCTAATTGCAAGTCACTTAATTTTTGAGGAGGTTGATAGTTAGTAAAGATGTCTCGCTTTTCGGGAGCAATACCTGGCAAATTAGCGTCTAACTCTTCTAAAGGTATATCCCCAATATCTGCTATAAAGCTATAATCTATCCCTTGCGGCAGTATCTGAAACTTTCCTTTTACTATCTGAAGTGGTAAATTAGGCGTAAACTTACCCTTGGGTTCAACCAAAACTGGGAAAGGATAACGACCAAGAACATTTTTTTGGGAGCGATTCTCTACAGTATTCAAGGCACGAAGATAAGCTTGATATGGCAATACGCGGAAAATACCCGTGTTAGGCATTGATAGCAATTTTCTGTAAGCTTGCTTTTCTTGGGGGCGAATATCGTAAGTCAAACGGTCTAATTTTGCCCTAGTTTGTTTCGGATTTTGAAATTTATTTCGATCGGGAAATACAGATATTGCTTTTGCTAAAAACTTTTCTGCATTTTCTAAAATCCTTAATGTTTCTTGAGGCGCTTTAATTGCTGGTTGAACTGGAGGAACATAATTGGCGATCGGCGTTTTTTTTGCCTTACCAATATAAAGTGAAGTACTCTGCCCCACGGAAGGTTCTAAAATAGCAAAAGGAGTAGCTAGTTTACCAAGATTGGGACGGGTTAAGGGAGACATAGGAAGAACTAGATCCGATTGTTTTTCTCCGCTAACTAAAGGTAATTCTCTTACCACAGCTAACTCACCGCGTCGAGATAAAAATCTATCTAGTAATGGAGTAAGTTTTGATAATTCCCGACTCGAATTATACAAAGAACAGTAAAATTTTAAACTAGATGCACTTAAAGGAGGTATAGAATCAGCACGGACACTAGAACCCGGATTTTGAATGCATAGGGCTTGTGGATAAGGATATTGGCGTTTGAGAAAACTTTCCACCACTACAGTGTGGGTGATTAGTTGTCCTCCTACCGCTCGCATTCTATTGGAATCGGGTTTTAATAGCGCTTGTTCAATACGAGCAATTAAGTTTATCTGCTGCTGTACTAAGCTTTTCGATACAAGATCAAAATTTTCCACTTGACTTGACTTTTGATTTTGATTTGGAGAAGATTTCAAGTTAGTCTCAGTCGCAAAAGCGCTTTCAAGATTCCCTAGCAAGCAAAAAGGAACCATAAAGCTAAAAAAGGTGTATTTCATGTCAAAAATCCAATGAACCATCGCGCGAAAAATCTAAAATAGAAATTAAAACGACTATTCTACTAAAGCCGTCAGTCCATTCTACTTTCATCCTTTGGGTATCTCCTAAGTCCCTTCGGGACGACCTCCGGTACGGAGACGCTTCGCGAACGAGGGGAGAGGAACTGACACTGCCGAGTGGTCTCACCGAAAGTTATAACGGTTTGTTACCAGTGTTGAAACAAGATTTGATGCAAGCTTCTCAGGGACAACCTTTTAATTCAGAAGCCCCACTACAGCTGTTGTTATTTGTGGATGAACGTCCCAAATCCCGATTAAAAGTACAGCAAGTTCGCTCGTATCTCGAACAATTGCAGCTAGAATATGATTTTGAACTTCAAATTATTGATGTCGGAAAAGAACCTCATTTAGCAGAACATTTTAAATTAGTAGCCACGCCAGCATTAATCAAGATTCATCCAGAACCCAGACAAGTTTTAGCTGGTAGTAATATAGTTACTCAATTGAAAGCTTGGTGGTCTCGATGGCAAGCTAGTGTAGAATCTTACCTAGAATTACAGCAAGAATTGAAAAAAGCTACAGAAAATGTCAAGGCTGATGGATGCATCAGCAAATCTTCAATTCCTATTAATTCACTCGCAACTTCTTCTGAAATAATTCAGCTTACCGATGAAGTTTTTCGTTTAAAGCAAGAAAAACAACAACTTCAAGAACAGTTGCAATTTAAAGAACGTGTTATTGCGATGTTAGTACACGATCTTCGTAACCCCCTCACAGCAGCAATCATCGCTATAGATACTTTAAAATCTAATTACAACTCTCAAACAGGTGAATTTGGGCGATTGACACCAACATTAATCGGCAATATGCTCAATCACGCCCGCAATCAAACTAAGGTAATTGAAAAAATGATTACCGATCTTTTGCAGGTGGGGCGCGGTAAAGATACAAAAATTCCCATATCCCCTCAAAAAATCGCAATGGCCAATCTTTGTCTGGAAGTACTCGAAGAATTAAGCGAATCCTATAAAGCTAAATCCCTAACAATAGAACAAGATATTCCCCAAGACTTACCATATGTTTGTGCCGATCCCCAACGTATACGCCAAGTGCTAACAAACCTTCTAGATAATGCCATAAAATATACTCCTCGCAATGGTACAATTACTATCTCTGGATTGCATCGAACCAGCCAAAAAGTCCAACTTAGCATCGGCGATAGTGGCCTCGGCATTCCTGAAGAAAATCGCGATCGCATTTTTGAAAACCATTATCGTCTAGAACGAGATGAAGCGAAAGATGGTTATGGTATTGGCTTAAGTTTATGTAAACGCATCATCCAAGCCCACTACGGTCAAATATGGGTAGATACCGCACCTAATGGTGGAGCATGGTTTCACTTTATACTGCCAGCTTACTCTGCTTGAGGGTTGCTAGTTACAGTTCTTTTGTCAACTGCTTGCGTTGAATTACCTTCTGTTGCAAAGCTTTAATAATTCGGAAGTTGGCAGCAGGAAAATTAAATTGTTCTAATTCTTCCAAGTTTACCCAACGAATTTCATCGCATTCTAAGGGCTTGGGAACACCTTGAAGATGGCGACATTCATGTACCGTAAGAGTCACGCGTAAATCCGTATAATCGTGTTCAATAGTAATCAGATGCTCTCCAACTTCAATCTGTATTGCCAATTCTTCATCAATTTCCCGCTTTATACATTCTTCAATGGTTTCACCTGGTTCTATTTTCCCACCAGGAAATTCCCACAAACCACCCATAGCTCCTTCTTGACGACGGCGATCGATTAAAATCTGTTCTTTATCGTTCCAAATTACAGCCACACCGATTATTTTATGAGGTAATGAAGAACTGGTTTGAATCATATTATTATACAGTTATATAGAAAATAAGATTTTCAATCAATATTTTAAGATTTCAAATCTAATAAACCTTGTTCTTTCAATTTTGGATTAAACCTAACCTGCATTTGTAAGCCTCGCGCCTTTAATTCTTTTAATATATCCGCTTCAACTCTTCTTGCGACATTTTTGATAATTTTAATCTTCGCCATTTCATCATGGATGGGATTATCATAGTTAGCTTGTTCTTCAGCAGTAATCAAAGCTTTGGCATCAATTGGAGAAACCCATTTTTCTTTACTTTCTCCATTCCCTACAGGTAAGCTACCGTTTTGTGTAATCCAGGCTTTCTCGATTTCTTCTAAAATTTTACGGCTTGGGCGTTCAATTGTTTCTACTTTTACCCAATAGCAAGATTGTGGTTGTCTTACTAAATGCTGTCTGAGACTGAGGAAAACATCGCGAGAATAACCAACAAATTGCAGATTTTTATCTTGGTCAAATATTGCGTATACTCCGATTTTTCCTTGATATTGTTCCGGTAGTTCGCCGTTTTCATTAATATAAGGAATATATTCTAAAGTTGTTAAAGAAGGAATATTTGTTTCTGTAGCCATAATCAATTAACAATTAACAATGAACAATTATCAATAACTATTTAATAGTCCAAAACAACTATCAACTAACGAATATCAACTAACAAACATCAAATCTCAATTTTGTGATAAATGGCACATAAACGACTTGGTTTAAAAATTTTGGCTTTAAACATAAAATTCGGCGGTACGTTTAGAATTACGTACTCAATTGAATCATGATATTTTTCAAATTCTGCTGGCATTCCTTTGGGTGTAGCGCTACTGTAAGGAACTGGCTGAAATAGTAATTCTGTGAATTCTACTTGTTGGCATTCTGACTGCTGACAAACTTGTTTTAAAAAGCTTTCTCCGGTTAATAATTCAAATAAAGTTGCTTTCGCTTGTGGTTCTAGAGTGAAATTGCTATCAAAACTTTGGATGATTTTTAAAGCCATTTTTCGGATAATCTTGTGCCTATAGAATTTTACGATTTACAAGTGCATTAAATAAAGTTTTTCGGACTAAATATAATAAAGCTTAATAAGATATAGCAGTCCTAAATAGGACGGCCCGCAACTGGCACATTTTCTTCGTAGGGGAGGCAAAAAGTGGTGTAGATTTTCTTCCCACTTTATTGAGGCAAAAAGGGGTGTAGATTTTCTTCCCCCTTTATTGAGGCAAAAAGGGGTGTAGATTTTCTTCCCCCTTTATTGCCGTTGCCGTGCCGTTGCTCGTACACTCACTAATATTGAACGTAATAATAAGGCAATCAGTGTACGGCACCACCCGAGTCTTGTGAAAATTGCGTAAGTCCTGCTAAAATCTCTGAAATAAAAAATTACAAATAAAAAAACCCCAACTGGGGGGTTCTCAATCAAAGACTTGAAATAAAAAAATACTTAAAGCAAGTACAAAATACCAAAAAGTACAATCCAAATCACATCAACAAAGTGCCAATAAAGTTCAGCGGCTTCGATACCAAAGTGATGTTCGCTGCTGTAGTGATTCTTTTTAAGCGATCGCCATAATACGGCTAATATGGCTAAAACACCGATGGTAACGTGTAATCCGTGGAAACCTGTCAATACGTAAAATGCACTAGCGAATAAATTAGTTGTTAAACCGAATTCCAGATGTTTGTATTCGTAAATTTGGCCGCAGAGGAAAATAATACCCATAACAGCGGTGCTCGCAAACCAAATTTGCATTCCCCGCACGTTGTTCTTTTTGATGGCGGTATCGGCATTGTGAATTACAAAACTACTGGAAATTAGAATTATTGTGTTGATGCCCGGAAGTAATAATTCTAACTCTGGAGTACCTGCGGGGGGCCATTCAGCTAAGGTAGAACGGAAAGCAAAGTAGGCACCGAACATACCTAAAAAAATCATTCCTTCAGCGATCAGGAATACAACTAATCCAAAGAGACGATGATCTGGATGTTCGGCGTGTTGTGCTTCTACGGTAGCTGCGTGATGATGATTTTGTTCGGTTTTCGCTGGATCGATTGCTGGACTTTGCATAAATTTTAAATTGAGTATGAATGATTTCTTTTGGAACTTCACCCCTCTCCAAAGCATCGTAGAGGGGAGGGGCTGAGGTTTTTGCAATAACTAACTTTATCCCGCCGCTTCAGATGCCATCGCCGAAGATGGTTCATCGGGATCGCTAGATGGTGCAGGGGATTTAGAATTGGTGAAAGGTTTATCAGTATGGGATAGAGCTACAACTTGCTTCGCCCTTTCCGTTCCGTATTCGTAAGGTTCAATAAGTAGGAATGGGTGTGCCTCGAAGTTTTCAATCGCTGGTGGTGAGGTAGTCATCCATTCCAATGTCAAAGAATCCCAAGGATTGTTACCTGCTTTTTTCCCAGCCCTCCAACTCCAAATAATATTGATGATGAAAGGTATTGTGGATATTGCCAAAATGTACGAACCGTAGGTACAAATTTCGTTAATACTAGCAAATTTGGGATCGTATTGAGCGATGCGGCGATGCATACCCATCAAACCCAATTTGTGCATCGGTAAGAAAGTCATATTCATACCGATCATTGTTAAAACAAAATGAATTCTACCCCAGGTTTCATTAACCATTCGTCCGGTAATTTTGGGGAACCAGTGGTAGTAACCGGCAAAAATTCCCAAAACCGAACCACCAAACAACACGTAATGTAAGTGTGCGACAACAAAATAAGTGTCGTGGACGTGGATATCAAAAGGCACTGCCGCTAACATTACGCCACTGATGCCGCCAATGACAAAGATACCCAAAAAGCCCATTGCAAATAGCATTGCGCTGTTGAGGCGGATTTTACCACCCCACATTGTTGCTAACCAACTGAATATTTTAATACCAGTAGGCACGGCAATAATCATGGTGGTAATCATGAAAAACATCCGCAACCAACCGGGAATACCGCTGGTAAACATATGGTGCGCCCAAACAATCAAACCCAAAAAGCTAATTGCTAAAGAAGAATAAGCAATTGCTTTGTAACCAAAAATAGGTTTGCGGGAATGAGTGGGTATAACTTCCGAAATTACCCCGAAAAAGGGCAAAATCATGATGTAAACCGCAGGGTGGGAGTAAAACCAGAACATATGCTGGTAAACTACTGGATCCCCACCACCAGTTGGGTTAAAAAATGCGGTTCCGGCAATTAAGTCAAAAGAAAGTAGAATAAGTGCGCCTGCTAGTACTGGAGTTGAAATTAAAGCCAATGCTGAGGTAGCCATCATTGCCCAGCAAAACAACGGCAATTGATGGAAACCCATACCAGGGGCACGCATTTTCAGTATAGTTACCAGGAAGTTGATGGCACCCAGAATTGATGAGGTACCCAGCAGCAGGATACTAGCAATCCAAATTGCCTCACCCACTTGCCCGGTGACTAAACTCAAAGGAGGGTAAGAAGTCCAACCAGCATCCGGTGCATCACCAAGAGCCAAACTGGTAATTAGCAATACTCCAGAAGGAGGAACAATCCAGAAAGCGAGGGCATTTAGTTTAGGAAATGCCATATCTTCAGCCCCAATCATCAAGGGCAGCAGATAATTAGCAAAACCCGCACCCGCTGGCACAATCCACAGAAAAATCATGATTGTAGCGTGCAGCGTAAACAAGCCATTGTAAAGTTCGGGGTTGACAAAGTCAGACGCAGGAGTTCGCAATTCCGTACGAACTAAATCCGCCATTACACCGCCGATACAGTAAAAGACGAATGTAGTAACCAGGTACTGAATTCCAATTACTTTGTGATCGGTATTAAAAGTAAAATACTCCCACCATTTTCTAGTTCGATTATGTGAAGCCTCAGCCGATTTATGGGCTGCTTCTTCCAACTGTGTTTGTGTCATAAAAATTATTTATTGTTTGATATTTGATAGTTGATGGTTGTTAGTTGATAGTTGATAGTTGATAGTTGTTGGTTGATAGTTGATAGTTGATAGTTGTTCTAATATCCACTAACTCTTAACTCCTAACTGCTAACTCCTAACTCATAGCCACCAACGACTAACCACCAACCACTATCCACTAACCACTAACTACTTGTGATTGTGAATTTGGTGTAACATTTCTGATGAAATTCCCATCTTGCTGGTGTAGGGAGCAAGAAATTCATCCGCAGATAATTCTGCAGGGTTGATCGCAACTGCTTGATTGAGTGAATATTCGCTAGCAATTTGCTGTTCTTTAATCCAGTTATCAAACTCTTCTGGAGTTTGAACAACAACTGTCGTATTCATTGCACCGTGGTAGGGGCCGCAAAGTTCGGCACAAATTAGCTTATAATCTCCTGCTTTATGAGGTGTAAAGCGAAGTTCTGTTTGTCTGCCGGGAATTAAATCTTGCTTAAGACGAAATTCTGGTACCCAGAAAGCATGAATTACATCATTTGCTGCCATATCAAGCAAAACTTCTTTACCTATGGGAACGTGCAGTTCACCAGAATAAACACCACTTTCGGGATAGTTAAAAAGAAAAGCATACTGCAAGCCAGTAACTTTTACCAGCAAATCTGGAACTGCTGCGTCATTTCCAGAAGTAGCACCAATACCGGCAGCATTATTATTAGCAGAAGCATCGTCCAAAGTTGCTGCAATAGCGGCCCCAGGCATTGATGTAGTTTGAGATACTATTGGAGATTCATCAGCAGGGGGATTAAACCCGCCTATTGAGTTGTATACTTCAAAACTGTAAACAGATAGACCGATGACAATGATAGCTGGAATCGCCGTCCAGAGAATTTCTAACGGTACATTGCCATGAATTGGTTCGCCATCTGTATCATCTCCTTTACGACGACGGTATTTGATAGCACTAAAAATTAAAACTCCTTCAACGATGATAAATATACCAGCAGAAATGGTCATCATCGTATTGAACAAGCCATCCACCAGAAAAGCTTCATCTGAAGCAGCCGTAGGCAGTAGACCATGATTTTGACCCAACCAGAAACTGGCTAGTGTCAGCAGGATACCAATTAGTAAGGTCCAGATTGTACTTGGAATATTCACGGTTGATAATAGTTAACGGCTTTACTAAATTATTTAGAACTACTCACATACTAAGTTAGTCCAGGCTATGGGCATTGAGTGTAACAAGTAGAAATTTTTATTATTTCTTAGGCTAATCGTTCGGGTTAGGAGTTAGGAGTTAGGAGTTAGGAGTTAGGAGTT
>JBHJJJ010000175.1:0-9021 GCA_050042755.1 Rivularia sp. (in: cyanobacteria) | reverse complement strand
AAATACGGCTCAAAGCATCCTTAATATTTTCGCTTTTATCGTCTTTCTTTGCACGGTGGCCAGCTTCTCGGATTACAGTTGCCATTGCAGGCACAACGTGCTGGGGCCCGATACCAAGACGAACGTGAACTAAACCAATTTGCCACCGGCGTACGGCATAGTCACTACCCCAATCATCCATGCCTGTAAACATCTCGTAGAACCATTGAATGAATGTTTCCTTAAGACGATGGGCACGCCCTTCTGTAGCGCTTAGAATCGTATTCATTTCTTCATCGCGCCCTAAATAAGCATAGATAAATTCTGCCATATCTGGAGCAATTTCCTTTCCCCAATCTATTTCAGATTGAAGCAGCGCTTTATCTTCCGCTGTTAAACAAACGCGCTTTTCCAAAGTAGACAAAAAGGCTTGTGGTTCTATAGCCATTCTCAGAAACTCCTATTATTAATCAACAAAAATTAGTAGAAAATATCTACTGGCACTCTCCAAGTCTTGTTATGGCTCGATACCGTTAATAAGTCAAGTCAACCAGGGCTTTTTTGTCATAAATGACACTCCGCAAACCTGCTTTATCTGTGAATATTCAGTTTACAATCCTATGATAGCTGTGCATTCGAGAATTAAAGCCACTGTGTAAAATTTGGACTGGAATTACATAAAATCCCTAATCCAAACATCGTCTAAGGACTCTAAAGTTGTTTCCACTCAAGCTAATAACGGTGCAATTTTAGAAACAACTCGTTTAACTTCTAAAAACAATAAACCTTGTTTAACACCAGTACCAGCTAAAACTAGTAAAACAGCATCAGCGCCACAACCAACTAACACACCATAGCCTTTTTCTCCTTCCACAACAATCCTATCGATGCTTCCACGAGCTAGTTCTCTACCGATACGTTCTCCTAAAGAAAGCATGGATGCAGACATGGCAGCGGTACGTTCTTCATCCATTCCACCAGGTAAAACCGAAGCCAAAGCCAAACCATCAGGGCTTACCAAAGCAGCACCTTGGACATCAGCAGCAGCACTGACATAATTTTGTAGTTCGTCTTGTAGCATGGAAACATTAATCATTTTTTTTCTCTCCTGAATTTTTGGTAAAGGTGTTTGAGTGGTTTCCGCAGTTAACTGCTTTAATGTAACTTCACTAACATTTTCTTGCAAAGGCTCAGCATTATCTGTAGTTGCCGGTGACGAGGAATTTTCCGTTGGGGGCAACTCGGAAGAGTTTACTGACTCAGCAGCAAGATTTTGAAATACTCCTTTTAGGAGGTTGAGAATTTTACCCAGAGGCATTTATTACTGACTCCTGAGTTCTATCTTGGGGTTTTAATAATTACATTTTTTGGTAAGTAATGGATACTGAGCCTCAAGACTTGGTAAATTTTAAAACGAAAAAGGTTAATTTAAAAATAAGAAAAGATTATTTATAGCTTATATTTTACAAGTAAGATATTAGTCAAAAATCAAAGGCAGTTAAACTAATAACTCCCCCCATCTCCCCATCATTCCATCTCCCCATCTCCCCATCTCCCTATTATTCCCTTACTCCTTGGGGAGAATGCATGGATGCTAATTGTTGGACGATCGCAATTAATGCTTGAAATACAGATTCACGTTCATTAGCATTAACAGTTATTAAAGGAATTGGGGAGGCTTCATCTTGAAGCCCTAAAGCTAAGGCTATATCCTCTATTTCCCATGCATCGGCGCAATCAGTATGAGTTACTCCTATTAATGCCGGAATCGAGTTATTGTGATGCCTCATATAGTTGAGAAGTTTGCGGGCATAGCGGAAGTGATTTGGACGATGTGCATCGACTAGGAGAATATAAGCATGGGCTTTTTTGATCAAAATTTCCCACATAAAATCAAATCGGCTTTGTCCGGGAGTACCGTACAAATGTAATGATTGATTGGATGCGATTGTTAATTTCCCAAAATCTAAAGCAACTGTGGTTGTTTCCTTTAACTCGGCTAACTCATCAGTTGCTCTTTTGTCGGTATCAACCACATCAATTTCACTGATTGTGCGAATAAAAGTAGTTTTTCCCGCGCCTACACCTCCTGTAACTACAATGCGAAGAATTTCAGATGTCATTAAGCTTTGCTCCTTAAATACCCAACAAGATTTTGCAGCAATGAATTACTAACTTGGGGTGCTTGCGATTCCTGGTTTTTTCTAGCTGCTCGCGAACCGTATTTACTTACCCAAGTTAAATCCATATCATAATGGTACTCGTTAGAATTTGATGTTACCTGGGGTACTTCTTCCATCAAACCTACAAGCATTAATCGGAAAGCTGCTTGCTGAACTTTGATGCTTGGTTGATTGAGTTGAGCGGCAATGTCTTCAATGGAAATATCACCGGAAGCAAATTCCCAAATCTGCCATTCAAAAGCATTCAAGCGAATTTGCGGTTGATTTTGATTAATATTTCGGATTCCAGATTTTATATCTGGCAGTGCCTCCTCAAGTGCTTGCCAATTTTTCAATGCCCTCAAAGCCATCAAAGTTACTTCTGTAGCACTCAGACTTAATCCTGTCATCTCTGACATTGGCAAAGTGGCTTTACAATCTAGTTTAAATACACCTTTTTGAATTTCAAATAATTGGCGAACTTGCTGTAATTGACTAGCAAATAATAAGTTTAATTGTTCCGCGCTCAATAAAGATTGAGTTTTGAACTGCAACCCCAGAGGTGTGGTTGTTGATGCGTTGCGATAAACAGTTTCGATCGCACTAGGTTCTTTCCAATTTCTTTGGGCAATTTTTGAAACTAAACCTTTACCATTTAATCGATGTGCAGCGGCAACAATACGTCCGCTTCTGAACCAAATATAAAAGTATTTTGCTCTAGATTCAGGGGTTTTAATATCTGGCAAAGTACATACAGTTAAACAACCAGATTTACGTCCTTGATCCATAAGTTGGAACAATTCAGCTAAGGAAAAATCCGTAAAAGAACTACTAAGACTCATAAGTTTAAATATTTTCAATAATTGGTAATTTTTTTGCTCATACACGCCCTAAATTACATTTGAAATGAATGTAATTTTTATTACTGCTTCTTTCTTCCCTGACGGCGCTTAACTATCCCTTCAAAAGCATAGTACTAGGTTTTTACCGTGAATATCCGTAAACAAATTTGGATGCAATTCTACTCATTCACATCAACCTACGTAATAGCACTTGTTCTGCACTCTTATTTAAGTGCTATTTAATATCAATATACAATGTAATTGAGTTAACTTATTTTAATTATTAGAACGATTATTGCTAGAATCAACGCGGATCATTTTTCTATTAAATCCACCGAAAGCCTATTAATATTGGCTATTTTGTAGACAAAGATCGTGAATATTTTTTTCTTTATTATTGTGGATTTTATTACATCTATATAAAATCATGTTTATATTGAGATTCTTTCTGGTAAAGTTAACTTTGATGAATAAATCGCAATATTTCGTTTGATTGAATGAGTCTTTCTTCAAATAATAATTAATACTTCGCAATATATATTTAAACTGCTTGCTATGAAGCTTATTTGGACTTTTTGCTTGATTTTTGGATTATTTTTTTGTAGCGTTGAGAGCAACGCTAATGCTGGAGAATTAAATCAACGATTAAAAAACTTTCCCCAGTGGGAGAAATTAACTTCTGTGCAACCGGCAGTGGGAGACTTGATTTATCCCCAATGGATGAAGGGTGAATGGGAAGTCACAAGTCGGATGGTAGATTTAGTTGCACCTTTAGCACCGGAGATTGTAACACCAGGGTTTGAAAGTAATCGTCAGTATCTGAATCAACCAGTTAGCTTTAAAGTACGATTTACCAAGGATAAAACACCTGTTTCTGGATTTAATTCTGGTATTTTATCAAAAATAATTCCTTTTAAGGATAATAAATCAACAGCAGTAATCGCCGATAGAGCATATAATAGTTTGAATTTAGCGCGGGCTTATTTAGGTAATGATACAGTAAAAGGGGTAAAAGTAGACCCTAATTCTCACAACCGTCAAATTACATTTTTACGAGGGGAACGGCAATTAGTTTCCATTGTCAAAAGTCGTGCTACAGAAACTACGACAGACGGTAGATTTATTACAACCGAAGTATTTCAACAGTTATTTAAAGGCAGTTCGCGCCCTTATCTCAATTCAGTAGAATCAACTACGGCATATAGAAAATTATCTACATCTAATCCAGCAATTGAAGCGAATCAAGTTACAGCAGTATATCTTTCATCTCAAGATCCAGATTACTTTAAAGCAGCAAATAAACCTGTAGCTTTATATCGATATCGTTTAGAATTTTTTCCAAAGAACTAACCGGCTAGAGTCTGTTTTAGTTTTACTGTTTTTGGTGACATATTCAGCTAAATGGCGATCGGTTTTAACTATTGTCTTGAGTCGCATAAGTAAGTCGGCATAAATAAACGGAGCTATGTTAAAAAATGTTTTTTATCCTCAAACCCTTACTCAAGCTAGCAAGAATGCCTATTGCCTATTGCCTATTGCCTTCCCCCAACGATAATTTTCTCTACCAACCTACTTATGTCCGAGGAAACGCGATCGCATAAAAAGCTGCCAATGTAGTGGAACTTCAGATTTTTAGGGGAAGAGGGGGAGAAAAGAACTTTTTTTTCTCATTATTAACCTTGCATAATTTACGTCGAATACTGGCTAGAAATAGTGGATTATTACTTTGAATTTTAACTATACTTATTTCTCGGCGAATAAAAGAAGCCACAGAGGTGGCTCTCATCCCCGGTAATACATCCTCGGGACTTTAGGACTAGTAGTATTACTTATTAAGATTATCAATCGCCTCTTAAAAAATTAGAAATTATGGCACAGGAAAAATTTCCCAAGTTACGACCTTAAGAAGTTTACATGAGATTTTTAATCAATTTGTTCCGGGGGCTGAGATTTACCTAAGAGCCAGTTCCAACTTCTGTAGTAGATAACTCTTCAGATGATGGAGCAGTATTAGGCAATTCCAAACAATATCCAGCACCATATACCGTTTTGATATAGCGGGGGTGGCGTGGATCTGGTTCTAGCTTGGTTCTCAAGTGGCGGATATGCACGCGAATGGTTTCAATATCATCGTCTGGATCGTAGCCCCAAACTTCCCTGAGTATTTCGCTCGGAGAAACCGTTTGCCCGTGTCGTTGCAGCAGACAGTGAAGTAATTCAAACTCCAAGTGAGTTAACTTCACAGTTTGAGCAAACCATATGGCCTCAAATCTTTCGGGAACTAAAGTCAAGGAACCATAATTAAGAATTTCGCTGTGCTTCGCTGCTTGGGGTATGCGATCGGTACGTCGGAGTAACGCCCTTACCCGCGCCAACATTTCCTCGACTTCAAAAGGTTTGGTGAGATAATCATCCGCACCTGCATTAAAGCCTTCCACCTTATCCTGAGTTTGGCTCAGAGCAGTCAACATTAACACCGGAATATCAGCAGTACGCTCATCACGCCGTAGACGCTGGCATACAGTAAATCCGTCTACCTTCGGTAGCATCAGATCCAACATAATCAAATCTGGCTGCAATTGGAGTGCTAGAGCTTGACCTTTGATACCATCTTCAGCCTGGCTAACATCATACCCAGCCATTTCGAGATTAACCGCTACCAACTCAGAAATCGCTGGATCGTCATCTATGACAAGAATTCTTGGCATTATGAAATACTTGTTACTAAGTGTAAAGGGAAATTAAGAACCTTTGGAAAATACAAAGATTACTTTAATGATTATAAAAAAATTTTAAAATATAACATAAAGCTTAAAATAAAAATATTCTTAAACAAACTGCCAATTAGACAGAATATCTTATAGATGCTTGAGTTAAGCTACAATCCACCTTGGTTTTTGCGAAATGGCGTGTTAATGACTGTTGGTGCAGCTTTATGGGGAAAAAACAATTGGGAAAGTGTCCTCAACTTGCCCTCTCCTAGTTACCAGCAACAAGTTTTTACCGGCGCACAAGGAGTACCTATCTTTGGTTTGGTAGCGATTCCGGAAAATCCTCGCGGCACAATTATTGGCACTTACGGGATTATCGGCGATTTAGAAGAAGAATGGTTTCTGAGAATATTGGGGTGTAAAGCTTATGCCCAAGGTTATGCGGTAGTCTTGTTTGATTGGCGTGCCCACGGTAAAACAGCAGAATTATCGCCAACCTTAACCAGCGATGGATAGTATGAAGGGGAAGACTTCGTTCGTATCGCCGCCGCCGCTTTATCAATGGGATGTCCCCCAAAATTCTGGTTTACAGGATTTTCTTTGGGAGGGCAATTAGCCTTATGGGCAGTTAAAGCAGCTGTAGAATTAACCCGGCACGAAGAAGTAGGAATCAACGAAAGTGATATCGCTGGTGGTGCAGTTATTTGTCCCAGTTTGGATTCCAATCGTTCCCTTAATTATTTAGTTAGTTATCCAGTAGGTAAATTTTTAGAAGTGAGAATCGCCAGGAGACTCAAAAAGCTTGCATGGGAAATTCACGATACTCATCCTGGGAGTTTAGACGCAGCAGCAATCGAAAGAGCAAACAGTATATGGGGATTTGATAACGAATTAGTCATAGAAAAATTAGGTTTTCCTTCAGTAGAAGCTTACTATCAAGCAAGTAGTGCCCTACACCTTCTACCAAGCCTTGAAAAACCAACTTTAATAATTTATGCAGCAGACGACCCATTTTTTGACCCAGCCATCATACCAGAATTACAAGTAGCCTCTGCCGAGAATCCAGTAATAGACTTAATGTTGACTCCCTATGGTGGTCACGTTGGTTATTTAAGCAGCAATAAATGTCAGCAAGAATACGGAGATGCCGACCCCTGGTGGGCGTGGAATCGCATTTTAGAGTGGATCGATAATCAATGATCAACGATCAATTATCAATGATCAATGATCAACTAACAACCATCAACTATCAACTAACAACCATCAACCATCAACTATCAACTAACAACCATCAACTATCAACTAACGACTAAATGTGGTTACAAGCACCGACGGATATTAAATTTTTACCCAATGAAGTTCATATTTGGCGAGAAAATCTCGACAATGTCAAATCATCGTTGGAATACTTTACACAAATTCTTTCCGAAGATGAATTAGTAAGAGCAAAAAGATTTCATTTCCAGGAACATCAGCAGCGTTTTACAGCTGCACGGGGTATTCTTAGATGTATATTAGGTCGCTATTTTAATATTGAACCCTTTGAAATACGCTTTGGTTACGAAGCTCGTGGTAAACCATTTTTAGAGCAAAACTTGAACGAAAATAATCTTTGCTTTAACTTGTCTCACACTCAAAACTTTGCTTTATATGCAGTAAGTGTTAATAATTCTATCGGCGTAGATTTAGAATGTATCAAATCGAATACTGATGTAGTCTCCCTTGCTCAAAGGTTCTTTTCACCAAATGAATTCGCCTTAATCGAATCGGCTCCTCAAGAGCAGCAGCTACAGCTATTTTTTCGTTATTGGACTTGTAAAGAAGCTTACTTAAAAGCAACAGGAACAGGGTTAGCAGATTTACAGAAAGTCGAAATTTCTCTAACTCCCCAACAACCTGCTAAATTAAGTATCCCAAATATTTCTGGTGAATGGAGTTTAGTAGAAATACAACCTTTTTCTAATTGTGCTGGTGCGATATGCCTCCGGCATGACGCTTCGCGTATCGCTGTTAACTGTCTCGATTTACAGTTCAAATATTGGGATTATTGATATTGAGTTCATTATCTTGCGATTGTCCCTAAAAAATCCGGTATAAATTATGTACTTTTTTGTCTGCTCTGTGGAGATAATATGAAGTAAAATCATTACAACAAGATTATTTTTATTAATGATTATTTCATTAGTTATATGGAAGCAGAAACTTTACTTTGTTCAATACCAGGAGTAAATTTACCACCTCCAATTTTTGAGAAAATTATTTTATTAAATGGTAGTGGTCTTTCTTATGTATCTAGTAATCCAGGTCACTTTACAGAACATACAGATCCCCATTTTAAAATAGCAATTCCCTTTGAGAATGCATCTATTTTTACAACTTGGCAGAATGCATCGGGAAAGCGCAAACAAAAACATATTCGTCAGGGTAACGTTTCAATTATTCCAGCGGATTTGCCACACGAGACAACAATCGAAAATAAGCTGGAAATGATAGTAATTAATTTTGAGCGATCGCAAATTGAAAAGCTTGGCGACGAATTAATCGGAAAATCCGTAGAAATTATTGAACAATGGGCGGCTCAGGATATATTAATTCGACAACTTGGTTTAGAATTGCGTCAAGAATTTATTCAAGGTTCGCCAAGGATTTTGTATGCAGAGTCAGTAGTTAATATTTTATCAACTCATTTAATTAGAAATTATTCAAAAGATAATATTAAAATCAAAAATTGTGATTCACAAATTTCACCACACAAACTAAAAAAGGTAATTAATTATATTCACGAAAATTTAGCAGAAAATCTAACTTTAGGGGAACTTGCAGTAGTCGCACAAATGAGTCAATATCGTTTCGCTCGTGGCTTCAAAAAAGCTACGGGATTTTCTCCTCATAAATATTTAATTTTACAACGTATCGAACGCGCTGAAAATTTACTCCATCAAGATAAATTATCAATAGCAGAAATTAGCTATCAACTTGGATTTACCAGTCAAAGTCATTTTACTACTACATTTCGCAAAATGACTGGAGTCACTCCAAAATATTATCGAGATCGTAAATAAATTGGTTATTTTTTGACTAATTCTATCGCACTCTAAAATTATCTAGAAAATTTCTCCCCCTCTACCCCCTCTTCCAGGGCAAACGCCGAACTGTCATTAATTCGGCTATATTGTCAATAAAGTCTGAAATACTCCCATTATTCATTACTTCTTACTTCTTACTCATTACTTCTTACTCATTACTTCTTACTCATTACTTCTAACTCATTACTTCTTACTCATTACTTCTTACTCATTACTTCTTACTCATTACTTCTTACTCATT
>JBHJJJ010000174.1:0-10818 GCA_050042755.1 Rivularia sp. (in: cyanobacteria) | reverse complement strand
TGAGTAAGGAGTAAGAAGTAATGAGTAAGAAGTAATGAGTAAGAAGTAATGAGTAAGAAGTAAGAAGTAATGAATAATGGGAGTATTTCAGACTTTATTGACAATATAGCCGAATTAATGACAGTTCGGCGTTTGCCCTGGCTCCCAGCCTTATAAAGAATATATGTGTACCTCATTTATATGAAATCTGCTGTAAGTAGGTAGGCATAAATAAATCAAACTATGTAAAAGAATGTAAATGACCATAATTTGCCTACTCAATCTCACTATTCACTACTCACTACTATCTTGTCATAACAATAATTTTTCCCACATACCTACTTAAAAAATTAATCAATTATCAAGTGTTTCAACAAAAGGTTTAGTAAGATGAGAAATTTGATCGAATTGATAATTATTAGCTAAATATTCAAGTTGCTGTTTAAGAGTTTGATGATGTTCTGGAATTTCAGATAATAGTTGTAAAACCCTATTTTGAGTACAATTTATCGCAGCTGTATGAAGAGATTTACACCATTTTTCTGACATGACTTTCAAGTCTGAAGTCATCAATTGCTTTAAGTTACTTGCTTCAGAAGATAGAACATCATTCTCATATTCGTAAATATATTCAATGTTTAAATATTTGGCGATTTTATCTAAAAGAATATCTTCTTGAAACGGTTTGCGAATAAAGTCATGACAACCATTATCCAACATAGATTTTCTATCTTCATTAAATGCCGTTGCAGTTAAGGCAATAATCGCAGTACTATGTTGATTTTCAAGATCTTGTTGTTTGATAATTTTAGTTGCTTCATAACCATCCATTACCGGCATTCGCATATCCATGAGGATCAGTTGTGGTTTTTCTCGTTCCCATAACTCTATTGCTTCCTTACCATTAGTTGCTTCAAGAACTTTAAATCCTAAAGGTACGAGAATCTGTAATAATAGTTGACGATTGTCCCAGTTGTCTTCAACTACAAGAATGCGATTATCTAATTGATTTGGTGCTAAACCAATAACGCGTCGTTTAAGTAAAGGTTGAGTTGATTCTGGCGGCTTTTCGCTTAAAGCAACCAAAGCATGAAATTGAACTGTTGTTCCTTTTGATAAATTACTTTTAATCTTAATATCCCCGCCCATCAAATTTACGAAGCGCTTACAAATTGCCAATCCCAAACCAGTTCCATCTTCAACTTGATAAGTAGGATTGCTTTGTACGAAAGCATCAAAAATATTTTCTAATTCTTTGGGTGTCATACCCTTTCCAGTGTCTTCTACTTCAAATTGCAAACGTAACGAATAAGGAGAATCATCTTTTTCTTTGTTCCTCTGTATCTCCTTATCTTCATCAAAAACTCCTACCCGCAATACTACACTTCCAGAGTCGGTAAATTTAATGGCATTTTGTAGTAAATTTATCAGTACTTGCCGCAGTTTATTTTCATCGGTTTGTACGTATTGGGGAATATTTGGCTCTAGCTCAAATTTCAGCTGTAGTTGCTTCGCTCTCGCTTTGAGGTGTAACATTGCCTCAAGACTGTCAAGCAGACGATAAAGGTCGAAGCTAGTAATATTGACTTCCGCCATACCGGCTTCAATTTTGGAAATATCTAAAATATCGTTGATTAATTCCAGTAAATGTTTACCGCTGCGAAGGATAGTTTCTATATACTGCTTTTGTTTTTTTTCAAGTTCGGGATTTCGGTTCAAAATTTGTGTAAAACCGAGAATTGCGTTGAGTGGGGTTCGCAATTCGTGAGTCATTCTGGCGAGAAATTCACTTTTGGCGTGATTCGCTGCTTCTGCTGCTTCTTTAGCCTTGACAAGCTCGGTATTAATATAATTTAATTTTCCTTCTGTAACCTTTTGCTTGGTAATATCAGTGGAAATACCGCATACTGCATAAGGGTTTCCTTGCTCGTCGCACAGCGGCGCTTTGATGGAAATGTAGGTATGATTTCCGTCAGATTGGGGAAGTATTTCTTCAAATTCCAAGACAGTCTTTTCGGCGATAACTTTACAATCGTTATCTTGGTATACTTCAGAACTTTCTGGAGCAAACAGTTCGCTGTCGGTTTTACCCAATGCTTGTTCGGGCTGTAAACCAGTTACTGCAACGTACTGTTGATTCACCAGTAGGTAACGCCCTTCGATATCTTTGACGTAAATTATCGATGCAGTATTATCTAAAATTGCCCGCAGTTGTTGCTGTTTTTTCTCTAATATATTGTAAGTTTGCTGGAGTTCTTCTTGAACTTGTTTAATTTCATCTATATCTATAAAAGTTAACACCACTCCATCGCAACATTTATCTGCTTGGCGATAGGGATAAATCCGCATTAACAAATGTTTCCCTGTGGAATTTAATTTAACTTGTCTTTGCTTTGGTTTTCCGCACTTAAGAATTGATTGCAACTCTTGCATAAATTCACCAAAGTTGATGTTATTGGTAATATGCTCAATAGGACGACCAATATCTGCGTCAACTAAATTAATTGCCATTGTGGCTGCTGGAGTAAATTTACGAATCCTTAGCTCTTTATCTAAAAATACAACACCGATATCGGTACTTTGTAATAAATTATCGACATCAGCATTTAATTCCGTTAATTCTTGAATTTTTGATTGATATTCGGCATTAACGGTGAAAAGTTCTTCGTTTACCGAATGCAGTTCCTCGTTAGTACTTTGCAACTCCTCGTTAGAAGCAATTAATTCTTCATTAGTCGCTTGCTGCTCTTCGTTGGTAGTTTCTAATTCTTCAATAGTTGCTTGTAAGTTTTCGCGACTTTGCTGTAATTCGTATTCTAAATCCAATATTCGGTGCGATACTTCACTATCTGCTTCAAAATGATTTACTTGCGGTACAACTTCAACTTCTACGTCTTCGGCAATTGTCACCATAAAGAAATCACCAGCTATTTTGCTTGCTTGTTCGTAAGTGACTTTTAAACTGAGAATACGTTGATTATCGCCAGCATCTACCTTAATTCCGGTATATGCAACAGTTGTACGTTCTTTTTGAGCGCGACGCAGTGCAGTGTTGAGGGGAAGTTGCAACGGCGGAATAACTAATTTAATTGCTTCTGTAGTTGGATTACCAGTAGGCATTTTGAGTACTTTTGCTAAGTCCTCAAACATATATACTACTTGATTATTCTTATCTACCAAAATGCAAGTTGCTTTTTGCTGCCTCAGTAAGTTATTTAAAGTAGCTTCGAGCATTGGCTCTTTAGTGCATCTAGGCGCTGGCTTTACAGAAGGCTGCGATAACAAATGTTTAGAAAAGTTTTCCACACCTCTTATAGGTAAAGGAAGCCGAGAATCTCTGGCTTTTTGATAAACCTTATGTTTTTTCTCAACGGGGACAAGTTCATCTTCAAAATATGCAACTGTTTCGGCTTCTCCTAGAAGTAAAAAGCCTTTGGGTACCAAGGAGAAATGAAAATTGCGTAAAACCTGCTGCTGTAATTGCGGCTGCATATAAATCAGTACATTGCGGCAGGTAATTATATGCATCCGAGTAAAGTTAGCATCTTTTGTCAAGTCATGGGGTGCAAAAATTAACTTTTCTCGCAGTTCCTTGGCCACTTGAAAACTTTGCTCTTGGCGAATAAAATACCGTTCCAAACGCTCGGGATTGAGATCCTTGGCAATACTTTCTGGATAAATTCCGTTAGCGGCTTTTTCTAAAGCGATTCGATCGATATCTGTCGCAAATATTTTGACTTTTATTTGTTTTCCTAAATCTGAAATAGCTTCATCGAGCAAAATTGCTAAGGTGTAAGCTTCTTCTCCTGTCGCGCAGGCACTTACCCAACACCTTAATTCATCTCCGGGATTAATCTTTTCAATTGTTCTAGGGATTATATTTGTTTCTAAATATTCCCAAGCTGAGGAATCGCGGAAAAATTTTGTCACGCTTATCAGTAAATCCTGACAAAGGGTTTCTCTTTCTTGACGTTCAATTTGCAAACGTCCAATATAATCATCAATATCGTGATATCCCGTAATTAAGCAGCGGCGATGGATGCGCCTTGAAAGAGTAGAAGGCTTGTAGTGCGTGAAATTAATGTGTTGATGGCGGTTGAGAATATTGGTAATTTGTCCCAATCTGAAAGAATCGAGCGCCAGTTTAGTACGCGGAACGTTATTTCTTTCTTCATTTGCAGGTGCTTTGACAAAATCGTAAATAACCTCCGCTAACTCAAGGGGGGAACCGATGCTATCAACAATTCGAGTTGCGATCGCACTATGAGGCATTCCGTCAAACTCAGCCGTGGAGGGATCTTGTACCATGCCAATTCCACCGGATTCGTTGAGCATCCGCAAACCCTCAGAACCGTCGCTACCAGTGCCCGAAAGCACCACACCAATAGCGCGATCGCCAGCATCTTCACCCAAAGACTGTAAAAATATATCAATGGGAAAATTAGGCCCGGGGCGCTCTCTATCCTGACGCTGTAACTGCAAGCGACGACTTCTCACTTCTAAATTTTGACCGGGAGGAATCAAATAAACGCAATTGGGCCTAATCTCCATGCCATCTTCTACCCGATAAATCTCCATCCTGGTAGTTCTTCCTAGCAATTCCTTCATCAGACTTTTAAAATCTGGTGATAAATGCTGGATGACAACAAACGCAGCGCCGCTATCAGCAGGCATATTCGCAAAGAATTCTTCTAAAGCACGCAGCCCTCCCGCCGACGCACCAATTCCGACAACAAAAAAGTCATAATTTTCTTGGCGATGAGTTTGTGTATTTTCGGAGGTAGAAGAAGTCATTCGATTTTGGATTTTGGATTTTAGATTTTGGATTAACCCTATATTTAAAGTCAAGGGCTTGAAACAATGATATCGCTCTTATATTTTCTCCACGGATAAATCCCTGGCCGCCAAATTTACCCAACTATATTACAGCTTTGGTAAACTGCATCCATTGCCTTATTACTATTCACCCCATCACTTGCTTTAATTACTATTTTCAACGCCAACCTATTTAAATTTTAAGATATATATTTAAATCTCATCAAAAAACAATTATTAATTTTTTCTAAAAATCATAAACTATTGAATCAAAAATAAAACAAAATTCATTGACTGCTGTTATTAGTATAGATAACAATTATACTGAAGCTGCCAAGATTATAATAATTGTATTCCTGTTTACTTACAAGTCTTTTATTTCAATGATTTTGATTTCAAAAAAAATAAATTTGGACTAAACTGTTTCCATCCAATCGATGCATTTTTTCAACTCTTGCTGCATAGTATTAACATCAGCATGATATCTACGACCGTGACCTGGTAAAACCCATTCAAACGAGTAATTTGTTAATTTAGGCATTGATTTACGCAATTCATCCCAGGAATACCAGCAAAAATTCCGAAAAGCTATCAATTGATTCAATCGATCCGACCAAGCAAGATGATCGCCAGTAAACAAAAACTTGTTTTTATAGAGTAAAACAGTATGTCCCTTAGTGTGTCCTGGAACAGTAATAATTAACAATTCCTCAGTTAAGTTAAAAGTTTCCTCACCGCTTAACTTAATTTCAACATCACGAGTACTCGAACTAATTTCCTCTTCGTGGAGAATGCGATCGCACTCAAAATGTTCTGCAAATTTTTGATGATCCCCAACATCATCTTGATGAGTCAGATACATATAGCGAATTCCACCCATTTTCTCCAAACGCTTCACTAAAGGCGGCGTAAATCGAGGAGAATCAACTAAAATATTTCCTTCGGGCAATTGAATAAAATAACTCGCAGCACCGAAAGATTTCTCCGAATGGTAACCGCAATGATAAACATTTTCTTCAATCGGAATCGGTAAACTTAACTGAGCATCTTTGATATCTTGCGGTTTCTCAACAGTACCAATCGAAGCCGTTGGACAAGATAATAAAGCTTGAAGTGCGGCTAATCTTTCCTCTTCATTAGTTGGTTGATGATGTACCGCTGACATTCCTCCTTCACGAGTAAATACCTTACTATTCATCCAGCGACAGGTATCGCAATCAATACAAGTAGTATCAACGTAAAAATCGCCGCTAACATTTTCAGTTCGACGCAGATTTAAAGTCGCCATATAAAGCCCGTTTTTATCTAGTTTGAGGTAGACTTAATTAACCATTAATGACTACGTTAGCAAAATTGAAGGTTGGGTTTTGTATTAGGAAATGATGGTTAAAAAAAGTCGGTTTTTTTTACAAATCTTAAAACTTATAGTGTCTCCCACTCTTCACGGCTGATATTAGCTTGACGCAATATTCTACTAAGTAGTGTAATACTAATATCTGCCTTATGAGGATTAGGAATTGTCAGTTTCAATTCATCTCTTATCATGTATTGATGCTTTCCTCCAGAATAAGGACCATCAAAACCTATTTGTTTAAGATAACCAATTAAATCCCGTCTACTAATTGCTCCAAAAGATGGCATTAGGCAACCTCTTTTATAGAGTTTAAATTAACACCATCAATTACAGGTAAGGTATGGCCCAAACTTAATCCCAAAATTATCCAACCTTCTAAAGCATCTTGCAATTCTTCTCTACAAACTTCTAGCGTAGAAGCATTAGCCCATACACCTTGACATTCAGCGATTTCGCTATAAAATGTTCCATCTTCAAGCAACTCATAAGTTGCTTTACGCATTGCTCTATGAATGTATTCTGTCAACATTTATTTTGTCGCAGCCTTTCAATTTATTTATCTACAAGCTTACATAATTTAATAATTATTTCCATATCTTCTGATGATAACCAGTTTTTCAACTGAAACTGTGTTTTGAGTTGCTAATTTATCAGTTCTAGCGCCGGAATAACTGTTAATAATACCAATTTGCAATTACATAAACAGCGTATTACAATAGTAATACAAAGATCGTGTGTAGGTGACGAAAAATGCTATTACAAAACTGCAAATCTTGCGTACCGCCTTTTTATTAGCTAATGAAACCCAGTTATACAGGTACATTTGAAGCGCATATCACAGTCAAAGCTGATAATTTAGCTGTACGGGAAAAATTTAGCTTACTTTGCCAAAATTTGAACGTAAAATGCGTTCTTATCGAGCTACCTGGAGGTGTAACTCGTTCTCAGCCGATGACGGCATCTTATCATCATGGCGCTTTCAAAGACGTACTACAAGAAATAAATGCGATCGCTAAAAAAATAAGTAAGGCACACTTTGAAATTACTCGTATCAAACTAGAAGCGATGGTGAGCAACCGAGATATCCCCATGGAGGATATGGAAGCGCAGAAATTACCTGAAAGTAATTATTTCGAGTTTCATATCAAAGTAATTTTGTCGGCAGGTGATAATTTAGAAATGCTGAAAAAGTATTGTTTGCAGCACGACGCTCATCTATCTGCGAATGCTTTTAAAAAACTTGTTGATGGAAAACAGCAAAGATTTATCACCATGCGGGTATATGGTGTGGGATATAAATCGGCTCAACAACGCTTTGATAATTTATTAATACTACTTAAAGCTAAAGGATTCAAACTTTCTCAACAACAGCGAGAATATGCAGTTTACGACAGCAACTTAAATTTAGATACTGGTTGGATAAATTGCGGAAGGGAGTGAGTAGTTAGTAGTGAGTAGTTAGTAGTGAAGAGTTCCTTTTCTTGTCTCCTTGTTCCCTTCCATCTCCCAAAAAATGAAAGAAATAAAAGAGCATTTATTAGAAATAGCTAATAATACAAATCGTTCTTCAGAGGAAGTATTGACTTATCACCTACTTGAGGGTGTTTTACGCCGAGTATCTCATTCTAGTTATGTGGATGAATTAGTATTGCGTGGTGGAATGCTGACGCGACTTTGGGTTTCACCAGAGCGAAGAATTGCTGAAGACGTTGATTTTTTGGGTTTGTATCCATTTAGTATTGAAAAGACGGAAGAGAAATTCAGAAATATATTTATAAATAGTAATAATAATACAGATTTTGCAGATGGAGTAAAATTTGATATTGAATCTTTTCAAGTAACAGGAATTTGGTTAGAAACTGAATTTCCAGGAGCGCGAGTTAATATCAATGGTGCAATTGAAGACTATCAGAAAAATATTCAAATAGACATTGGATTTGGCGATCCATTAGTTCCACCAGCACAATGGATTGACTATCCAATGTTAACTACAGAAACTGTAAAATTACAAGCAGCAACACCAGAAACCATGTTTGGCTGGAAACTTCATGGTTTAGTAGAACAAGGATTCAAGCGTTGGAGACCAAAAGATTTATATGATTTAATGTTGTTTACCTCATATATCAAATTAGATGAAACAGTAGTTAGAAAAGCTATTTCTACAGCCTTTAGCAGTCGTAATACAACATTAGAAGAAATTTATTATGTTTTATCGACACCAGAGTGGTGGGATAGAAGTAAAAATCGCAGTAAATGGAAATGGTATCTTCGTCGCAAATCAGAACAAATTATGTCAGAAGATTTTCTTACAATTGTGGCGATAGTGACACAAAGGTGGGCGGGTACGGTGAAAGAAATTATGGAAGAATCGTTGGTGGAATTTTAGTTAGACAATAAAACCGGGCTTATTTCAAAACCCGGTTTCTAAAATTTAAATTCAAGCGTCTCTCAACCAACCAATAAATGTAACTTATCGCCAAAAAAACTTACAACACGATGAGTGATGGGAAGACTATCAATAACCATACCCAAACACAACAACATCATGTAAGAAATGGAATAGAGAAACATTCCTTTAGCCAAAGTACGATCTTCAGGATTTTGTAATAATTGCCACGCTTTACGAATAAATACCGCTCCCAAAAACAAAGCAATAATAGCGTAGATAATTCCCACTGAATGTAGAGGATAAACAAGTAAAAGCGTTGCAGCTACAGTTACAAGACTGTACCACCAAATTTGACGAACCGTCGCTTTTCCGCCCACAACAACTGGTAGCATTGGTACGCCTACCTTTGCGTAATCATCCTTAATCATCAATGCCAGAGACCAAAAGTGTGGCGGAGTCCAAACAAAGACAATACCAAATATTAACCATGCTGTTGGACTCAAAGTACCAGTAACCGCAGCCCAACCAACTAACGCTGGAATTGCTCCTGCAGCTCCCCCAACGACGATATTTTGAGTACTGTTGCGCTTCAGCCAATGAGTGTAAATAAGCAAGTAAAAAACAATCCCAGACATTGCTAACAAAGCAGCCAGCAAATTAGCAAATAGACTAAGTAGCGCAAAAGAAGCTACAGCTAAAACGATGGCAAAAATTAAAGCATCGCGGGGTTGTACTTTACCTGAAGGAATGGGGCGATGGCGGGTACGCTCCATATCGTAATCAATATCGCGATCGTAAATACAATTAATTGTCTGGGCGCTAGCAGCCGCTAAAGTACCACCGGTAAGAGTTACTAACAACAGTATGGGGTTTACTTGTCCGGATGCAGCTATCCACATACTTCCAGCAGTGGTAATAAGCAGCAAAGGAATAATGCGAGGCTTAGTTAGTCGGTAGTAACTTTGAATAACATCTAGAAATGTAGAGTGGTGGCGAGAGACATTTGTCTCGATCATCTTGGTAATGGTTCCTTATTTTTTAACAACTTATATACTTTTATTGCCTTGAGAGCTGTTAGTGTCGAACTTTTCAGCCATTAGCTATTAGTTATTAATTCACAACTAACAGCTAACAACTAACAACTAACAACTAACTATGTTGTTTGTTCACTTGTAGCAGATGAATTCAACTCTTGGTTGTAATTTGAAATACTACGAGTGTCCATCCAATCCCGTACTGAAAGAACTGTAAAAACTACTAAAACACCCAGTAAAGTAGCACCAATTGCTTGATGAGTGACTGTTAGAGGTTCTACTTGTAGGTGCAAGCGGAAGGTAGCAAATCCTAAAATAATCTGTAAAATTAGTAACCCACCTGCATAATTCGCTAGCTTTCGTAAAGCGGGATGTAGTGATGGTTTGCGCCATGACATAAATACCAAGGTCAATGTTGCCAAAGTTGGCGGTACCAAGCCGAAAATATGAGTATACATGACGTTACAAAGTTGATACGCCCCAAAGCATTGATGTAACGCCCAACGAGAACCGACTAAGGCACCTAATAAGCTTTGTAAATAAACCAACAGTGTAGCAGCGAAAGATATTGCCGGTAATTTACCAACAGTTCCTGTAGCTTTGTAAGGAGTGAGTGCCGTACCGATAACCAGCAATGTGATGAAAAAGAACAATGCAGCTCCTAAATGAGCAGTAACGATATCAAACCGCAAAAGCTGGGTAACGGTGAGTCCTCCTAAAATGCCCTGAAAAACGATTAAAAATAGTGCAAATATAGAAGCCCAGGGCAGCCATTTAGGTAGATGTTGCCGATTCCACCAAGACATACCCACTAGAACTATGGCACTAACACCAATCAAAGATGCATCCAACCGGTGAAACCATTCTAGAAAAACTTGGAATTTCATTTGTTTAGTCGGCACAATTTCCCCATAACAATGAGGCCAATCTGGACAAGCAAGTCCAGCATTCATCACGCGGGTAGCGCTGCCTATTGCCATCAAAATCAAAGTAGCGATCGCCATTTTCCACACGAGGCGGCGAATTCTATCTTTTGGTAATTGTTGCTGCGTCGTCGCAACTTGGTTTTGTTGTTCTAAAACAAATTGGCTCATCAACTTTACCTTTTCTTATGCTCGATAACCCGAGCTATAAAATTTGCATAACCCAAACACGTGGCAACTTTTTCCCTAGCCTAGCGTAAACCCCAGGTAGGATACGAAGCCTCTTACTTATACTCTGGATCGAGACTCGGGGATATAGCCAAA
>JBHJJJ010000173.1:0-12783 GCA_050042755.1 Rivularia sp. (in: cyanobacteria) | reverse complement strand
TATAATCATCGAGAGCTTAATTCCATTTTCCCTTAATTCCGTAAAGATTTCCCCTATTGATGTAAGCTAAAGCATATTTGGTATTAATTTGGATAGCTTTGTTGAAATCAGTTAGGGCTAAATCCCATTTTTTCTGCTTTTTGTAAATAAGCCCCCGATTGTTGTAAGCTATAGCGTATTTGCTATCGATTTGGATAGCTTTGTTGTAATCATCTAGGGCTAAATTCCATTTTTTCTGCTCATAGTAAAGAATGCCTCGATTGTTGTAAACAAGAGCATCTTTGGGATTAATTTGGATACCTTTATTGTAATCAACGAGGGCTAAATTCCATTTTTTCTGCTCTTTGTAAAGAAACCCCCGATTGTTGTAAGCTAGAGCATAGTTGGGATTAATTTGGATCGCTTTATTGTAATCATCAAGTGCTAATTCCCATTTTTTTTGGTCATAGTAAACAGTCCCCCGATTGTTGTAAAAATCAGCACGGGGAGCAAGTTTAATTGCTTTATTTATCGCTGTTTCTGCTTCTTTATAGCGTTTTAAATCCGTTAACACCGCATACTTCTCGTTATATAGGTTGGGGTTTTCTGGCTGTAGTTGAATTGCTTTTTCTATTTCGATTAATGCTTTCTCTGGTTGTTCTAAATGTCGATAAATTACACTTAGATAGCTGAAAGCAGCAACAAAATTTTTATCTTTTTTGAGTTCCACTGCTTTCTGTAATGCAGCTACAGCCTCTTTATATTTCTCGTCACCACCTAAAGCTAAAGCCTTACCATAGTAAGCTAGGTAAACAAAAGTTGGCTCTTGCTTAATAGCTTGATGAAATGCTTCAACAGCTTCTTTGTAACGACGCAATCGCCACAGTTGATTCCCCCTTTCTAACCATTGAGAAGCTTCGGTGTTTCCTGTAGAGATATTTGCCGATAATACCGCTTCTTCGATAGATTTAACTTCTTGTTCTTTTAGTTGTGGTGATGTTGTATTTTCTTCTACCTGCGCTTTTACATCAAATTTTTGTCCTAAAAAAGTACTTATAGGAATACCCAAACTATAGCCCAGTTGTACTATACACCCAGAGTTTATATCACAATTATCTGTTGTTTGTTCTATTTCTGATGCTCCATGAATACCAATAACTCGTCCTTTATAATCTAAAACAGCCCCTCCACTCATACCACCATAGGTAATACTCGTGTAAACTAACTCATATCCTTTGGCTATGGAACTGGTTGTTTGTAATTTGCCATCACTGTTACTTTTAGATTCAAATTGTCTGGTTTGTAATAAATCAGAAATACGCCCAATTGTAAACCGCCAAGGTGAAGAACTATCATTTAATTTGGGATACCCCGCAGTAAACATATAGTCATCTCTATTGGGAAAATAATTTGCGAGAGTTGCGACTTTATAATCCTGCTGACTTTTAAATTTTAATATCCCTAAATCAACACCTTCTTTTGTGTCAATAGTACTTTTCTCCACAGGGTATTTTTTCCCATCATGGGTGAGTATTTCATAGCTATACTGATTTCTTTCAGGAACAACGTGTGCTGCGGTTAATACTGTGTAAGTATCCCCTTCTTTAGCAATAATTATTCCCGAACCATTCGCATTACTACTACTATCAATTCTTACCGTAAATTGTTTGGCTTTTTCTTCTAATTCTGCCAACCATCCTGCTAATACTGGTTGTGGTATTACAATACCATCTTTTGGAAAAGGTAATTTATAAGCAGTTAGTACATCTCGATTAACCTGCGCTAAAGCAGTTGAAATTGGAATTCCCCAACTCAACTTTCTCATTTCTCGAATTTCTGCTTGACTGGGAGATTTACCGTTTTGATAAACATAACCAGAGTTTAAAATCGGATAAGCACTTCTACCATTTATTCCTACAAGTTCACCCATCGAATCAAGAATTGCACCACCGCTCATTCCTTGTTCTATGTTGCTGCTGTAACCGATTTCGTATCCTTCTTTAAGGTTAGAAGTCTTTTTAACTTCTCCTTCACTAAATGCAATATTTCCTGCCGAATCAGAAAAACCCGCAGCTAGAATACGTGTATCAATATCTGGAGTAGTTTTAGAAATTTCTGGTAAACAATAATTTTGATCGCTTTGAAATTCCAAGACGGCTAAATCTGATTCAGAAAAGTTATTTTTTATTTCTGCGGAATAAGTTTTACCATCAGCAGTTTGCAATTTAATCGAATTAACTCCTTGGATAACATGATCGTTTGTCAGAACAAGATAATTATTTCCGTTCTTACCGATAAGCGTTCCCGAACCAAGATTGTTATCACTAATGATTTTTACTGTTATTTTGTTGGCGAGGGTTTGTAATTCTTTAGTTGAATAAAATTCGTTTTTTCCTTCTCGTTCGATTTTACATTTTGAATTTTGGGAAAGAGACGTGGCTTTGATGGGAATGCTGGGAAATTGGAGTAAAAGTAAGGAAGAGATAAGAATTAGATTGCGGTTCATTTTTATTTTGTGATTGTTATAAGATTGTTGTTGAATTTATCAAAGCAATACCCTAGAAGGGTATCGCTACATTTACGAAGCCTGTGAAGACAGGCTTAAAATTCATAGCCCACGCAGGTGGGCTTTGTATTTGTAGCCCCACCCTTCGAGGGTGAGGGCGATTGTCGATCGTGAATTACTAATCCTCAACCTCTACCAAAGGAACATCATCAAAAATCTTCTGCACTTCAACATGTAATTTTTTACCCGAATTTTGATAAATAAAACTTGATGCTTTTCCTGTTGCGATATTTAGAAGTTTTTGTAAAACTAAATTCGGATTATGTTCGCGTTTGATAGTAAACAAATGATTTCCTTCACTACAAGTTTCTCCCGGTTTAGCAGCACAAATAACTGGATATCCGTTAAGCTTCCCAGTAGATAAATAATCTAAACGACCTTCGTTATAATACTTTTGAAAGCTTTTGGTTACTGCTTCACAACGTTCCTTCGGACTCAAAGGAAAATATTGAGATTTCCACCCAATAAAACGTACATGACCTTGACGTTTGGGAATCCAAGCAACTGTTGCGGGGATGTTTGATTCACTTGCTGGATCAAATATTTCTTTACATAAGAAAGTTACGGAATCCAGTTGAGTATCACTAGCATTTACTTGCCGAAAAATGTTAGTTTTTTTTACATCTAAAACCTGACTAAAACTTGGATAAATATTACTAGCTAAAGTTACAAAAGAGGTTAAGGAAGAAAGTCCTAATATTATAAAAAAATGACGATTCATTGGTGATATACCTTGATGAAATATTACTGTCAGATTGAACTAATTGATGATTAATTACATTCTGAAAAAAACAATACTATTAATGTCGTTTGGACAACATTCTCCCACTTCTAAGGCTCAACAATCCCTCGCAAACTATAATCACCCGATTGTCCACCAGCAGAAGATTTCGCTTCTATTACATAAATTCCATCTACGGGTAAAGTAGTAGCAATGAAAGAGTTAAAATCACCCGCACCTTTATCATCGTTTTGAGCTATTTTTGTTCGTTGATTACCTTGGGGAGTCTCTGTAATCTGATATAAACCTAAGGCAGGATTCATGTTTTTACTTATCATTTCAATAACTACTTTTTTTCCTGCTTTACCTTGAAAAATATACAAGTCAAAAAAGCGATTTTCTCTTGTTAATTTTCCATTGATGACTTGACCATTAAGCGAAATATTAATAAATTCTCGCTGCTTTGATTGGAGTTCAGTCGGAACTGGAGATAAATCACCTTTCCTTGCAGCAGCTATAAATGACCTTAAATCCGATACCGGAATTGCAAAATTCATTCCTGTATTTAACTTTCCTGTTGCACCAATAATTGATGTATTTACACCTATTACTTCAGCCTTAGAATTAAGCAGGGGCCCCCCAGAATTCCCACCATAAACGGGTGCATTGTGTTGAATCACCCCATCGCTCTTGTTGATGCGAGTAATATTTCCGATCGTAAACGTATCCTTAAATTCAGGATCGAGAGGTGAACCAATTGCAAAAACTCTGTCAGCAACTTCTGTACTACCTTCAGTTGCTAATGCAACTGTCTGCAAGTTCTTCTGTCTGTGGATTTTCAATACTGCTAAATCCAATCCACCCTTAGCAAAACCAATCACATCAGCGGGAAGTTGCTTTCCATCCTTAAATTCAACGGTGACTACACTCGGGCTTCCCTGTACAACATGGGCATTGGTGATAATTAATCCATCCTGACTGACAACAAAACCGCTTCCATGCCCTTTACCATCCTTAACCGTCACTACCGCAGGACTCGCTTTTTTATACACTCTACGAGCAATCTGTTCTTCTGCAGTTTGTGCTATTGCACGGTTAGAGTACCCTAATTTAAATCCTTTATCAGATAAAGCTTCTTCGATAGCTGTTACACTAATTAAGTTAAATAAAACACACAATGTCAGACGACTAAATTGAGATAATTTCCTGTTCATAATAACTTTATATTTAGTTCATAGATTCTTTATCAGCGGTCAATCCGAAATTTAAAGCAGAATATACAAAGTAGTTGAATTGACCATATAAACTGCATCAATATCAATAAATACACTTAAAGAAAATATTTTTTTTGCAAATTCATATTGAACCTCTTAGAATTACCTTCTAATAGCATTACTGATTATTGAGTTCTTTTTTACGCAAATTATTTAATTTTTTTGAAGCTTTTTATGATTTTGCGTTTCCATTTTGTCTGCAAACGATAAAATACTATGCAGAATGGCGATTTTTCTAGTGCCGATGACAACAGCAACCTCTTTAACTCTCGAAGAATTCCTCAAACTGCCGGAAACTAAACCTGCCAGTGAATTTATCAATGGTTGCATTTACCAAAAACCTATGCCTCAAGGTAAACATTCGCGTTTGCAACTGAAGTTTTGTAATGTAGTTAATGATGTTGCTGAAACAACGAAAATTGCCCTAGCTTTCCCAGAATTGCGTTGCACTTTTGGTTCACGCTCGATTATTCCAGATGCCAGCGTATTTCTTTGGCAGCGAATTCCTTTTGACGCAGATGGTGAAGTACCCAACGCTTTTAATATTTATCCCGATTGGACGGTAGAAATCCTTTCACCCGAGCAAAAAGCAACTAAAGTTATTAGCAATATTTTGCACTGTCTCAAACATGGTACTACGTTGGGATGGTTAATTGACCCCGAAGACCGAATTATTTTAGTATTTATTCCCAATCAAGAGCCTGTGGAGTTGACTGGTAACGATACTCTTCCTACTCCGGAATTTTTAACGTTGAATTTGACTGTTGAGCAGGTTTTTAATTGGTTGAAAGTTGGTTGATTTTATATTTTTCTAATTAAATCATTAAAGCCCACCTTAACGGTGGGCTTCGTAATTGTAGCCCCAGGCTTCTAGCCTGCGAGCGTATTTTATCGGATATCCTACATAGACTTCTGCAATTTCTCCTCGCTAACCCAATCACCATGAAAACCATAAGGTACTCGTTGCGGAATCAACACCCGCGCGACTGGCTTAGATGTAATATCTTGAGCATCAATAACTACTAATTCAGATTTATCCTCATCAGAGTCATACACGAAAGTCACTACCCAACCTTCATCTTCACCACTTCCACCAGTGCGAGGTGCAAATACTGCTTCGCCGCCATAACGCCCTTTACCAAATTGATGACTTTGAGATTTACCGCTATTCAAGTCATACTTAATTACACCTTCAAATAAAGGCATTGCACCTTGTCCCATTTTGCCAGTGTAACCGTAGCGCGCCCTTTGTCCTAAAAAGTTGTCGTTGACGCGAGGGAATTCTGAAGGTACATCGTCTAATATCTCTTCTTTGACGCTGCCATCTTTCAAATTAAATCGCCAACGATATAAAAATGGAATATCCGCTTCTGCATCGCCTTGATTATCCCCACTGCCAAACACGCTGGTAGAATTAACCCGACAAGCAACAAGTACTACTTCATCTCCTTCTTCGTAAGCATTGAGAGTATGCCATACAAAACAAGCGGGAGTTTCAAACCAGCGAATATCATTATTATCGCCGTGGCGGGGAACTATACCGAAACGACTGGCTCTATCTTTCTCGAACATCATACCGGGTTCGCCTTTTTGCATCCGCATGGGATTAAAAGTTAAAGGCAAATCCATAAATATTGTATAGTTTGCGGTGATGGCAAAATCATGCATCATCACTCCCATCGGTAATTCAATGGGTACCGTTTTCACAAGTTCCCCTTCCACCGTTACCACACTGTAATGTAAGAATGGCGGAGCAAATGAATAGCCGAAAAACATCATTTCACCCGTTATCGGGTCTACTTTTGGATGTGCTGTAAAGGCTGATTGTAATTTGCCGTTGTAAGTAAATTCACCATTAGTCTCTAACTCTGGTAATTTGATTCCATGAGGTGCACCTCCTTCCCAAAGTGCTAAAAATTGACCGCTATGCCATACCAGCGACGTATTGGCAGCATTTTTATATTGCCCATGGGGGTTATCCATTTGTGGCGGTTCCAATAAACCAGTCCACACGGCTTCACCCGCTTCATGTTCGATTTGCCATCCTCTGGAACGCACGTAACGATTGCGATAACTTGCTTTACCGTTAGAAATCCGCACGCCGTGCAACATTCCATCTCCATCAAACCAATGATACTGCCCTTTGGGCTGCCATTGAGGATTAGGACCATTTCGCACAAACATACCCGATAAATCGGCAGGTAATTCACCAATTATTTTTAAGTCATCAGCGGTGATTTCTTCACGCACTGGGGCAAAGTTGCCATCGAGAAAAGGATTTACAGCAGATATTACCATTTTGGTTAAAGATTAAAGGTTAAAAGAATTCTTGAAAGCACCGTAGAAACTTGAGTAATTTTTTAGCTTGCTTCTTTTACCTCTTTTAAAGTCATGGTGCTTCTTTTAGAAATAGTCTTTGGTTTGCTTTTAGGACCAAATACTAAAGATGTGAGTTTGGGTAAAACAAGACAGATAACAGTACTTACTAGAGTTAGTAAAAGACTATCGATTAAACTCATCTACAGTTCTCCTTCCTGCGAAAAGTAATTATCTTCTTTTCTATTGTGGAACAAAATCCTAATAATGAAATCAGTAGTGGATTTTAATTTTCTTTTGCTCTATCTAATTAGCTTTTAATATTTCTATATCGCACTCCTTGCAAGATAAGCGTGTCAAAAGTAAGAAATCTGTTTTGTCAAAAAAAGCAGGTTTTCAATAGGAGCATTTTTTCCTATTCAGATAGAAAAAATCTAATTTAAGTAATTTTAATCCTATTTGTACACCCAAACATTTGCCATATGAAAAATAATCATCAATTATTTATACATAATTATATTTCAAAACAAATTCAAAAATTATTTCTCAAAATCTCCTACTTAATGCTATGCAGTATTAAAAGTTCAATATTTTCAAAAATATGCCTGTTCTTAGAACTATCCCAGCTTTCTGTTGAAACCATTAGTCTGAGACTTTATTTACAACTCTTCATATAATTCTATATTTTTACATATAAAGTTATCTACCTAAAAAATAAATCTATCGGTAGACAGAAGTAATTGTATCTATAATAGTTGTCTCCCTCTAGGAGATAAAGGAATATGCTTTCATATACGAAGAATGAACTATAAAGTCTGCGTGTTATGTCTAAAACTAAAAATGCAAGTTATTTCCTTTCTAAGCTTACAGACAAAGATCGGGAATCTTTAAAAAGCTTGGTTGATTACTCAAATGTGGAATCGTTACCCGAAATTTGGGCTTTAGCAGCACAAAGGTTTGGTAATACAACGGCGCTGTACAATCCCCACGCTCAAGGAAAGGAAGTCAAAATAACTTACTCTGAGCTATTTGAGCAAATTCAACAGTTTGCTGCTGGTTTACAGGCTTTGGGAGTCAATCCACAGACAGGGATTTCCAGAATTTCACTGATTGCCGATAATAGTCATCGCTGGTTCATTGCCGACCAAGGTATGATGACTGCTGGGGCTGTAAGTGCAGTACGTAGTTCTCAAGCGGATGTCGATGAATTAGCCTTTATCTTGGCAAATAGCGATAGTATGGCTTTGGTGGTGCAAGATTTAAACACCTTTGAGAAATTGCGATCGCGTCTAGATGATTTACCAATTCAATTAGTAATTTTATTAACTGACGAAGCAACACCTACTGACGAAGTGATTAAGGTGTTGAATTTCCAGGAGTTAATGGAAATTGGAGCAAAACATAATTTAGAACCAGTTAAACAAAACCGCGATAGTTTAGCCACTTTACTTTACACTTCCGGCACTTCAGGAAGGCCCAAGTGTGTGATGCTTTCTCATGGCAATTTGATGCATCAAGTAACAAAGATCGGAACGATAATTCAACCGGAAGAAGGAGATGTTGTTTTAAGTATTCTCCCTACGTGGCACGTATTTGAACGTACAGCAGAGTATTTGTTGTTATCTCTAGGTTGTACTCAAGTTTATACCAACTTACGCTCGGTAAAAAATGATTTGAAAAAATTTAAACCCCATTACATGATCGGGGTGCCGCGTATTTGGGAATCGATTTATGAAGGGGTACAAAAACAGTTTCGCGAACAACCGGCATCCAAGCAAAACTTGATTAATCGGTTTTTAGGTATAAGTAACAAGTATATCAAAGCACAACGAGTTGCTCAAAACTTAGATTTAGAAAATCTTAATCCCTCAATGGGAGAGCGAATAGCGGCTAGCATTCAGAAAACTGCCCTTTCACCCATACACGCTTTGGCTGAAAAAATGGTTTATACCAAGGTAAGGGAAGCAACTGGGGGAAGAATTAAACAATTAATTAGTGGTGGTGGTGCCTTAGCCAAGCATATAGATGATTTCTACGAAATTATTGGTGTAGACATCTTGGTTGGTTACGGTTTAACAGAAACTTCTCCAGTTGTTCATGCCCGTCGTCATTGGACTAATTTACGGGGTTCTGCGGGATTACCGATACCGGGTACCCAACTCAAAATTGTCGATTTGGAAACTCGCCAAGAATTACCAACTGGGGAAAAAGGTTTAGTTTTGCTCAAAGGGCCGCAAATAATGCAAGGCTATTATAAGAACCCGGAAGCAACAAAAAAAGCTATTGATGAGAACGGTTGGTTTAATAGCGGTGACTTGGGTTGGGTAACACCCCGTCAGGATCTAGTTTTAACCGGAAGAGCAAAAGACACCATCGTATTAACCAACGGGGAAAACATTGAGCCACTTCCCATCGAAGATGCTTGTTTGCGATCGCCATATATCGATCAGATAATGCTTGTCGGACAAGATAAAAAAAGTCTCGGTGCTTTGATTGTGGCAAATTTGGAAGCATTAGAGAAATGGGCGGAAGCTCAAAATGTGGAATTATGTGTTACAGAAGACAATGTTACGGCATCCACCAGCCAAAAAATCAACCTTGAGAGTAAAATGATCCAGGATTTGTTTCGGCAAGAGTTGATTCGGGAAGTGCGAAATCGTCCGGGATATCGATCGGACGATCGTATAGGACCATTTCAACTGATTCTGGAGCCGTTTTCCATGGAAAATGGCATGATGACAAGAACTCTTAAAGTTCGACGACATATTGTGATGGAACGCTATCACGATACGATTGAGCGAATGTTTGCTTAAACTAATCCACCATGTATTGAACTAAAAAGGGAAAAAAAGACACTTTTATGGACATCTCTAAACCTCAACTGCTACTCAAGCGCGTTATTAACGTTAAAGCGATTGTCACACCTCTATGGAAAGAGGAAGTAACGCAGCAACTACAAACTCAAATCAATCAAACCGATCAGCAGTTACAACAAATCGATGTCCAAGGGCAGCGGGCAATTACCGAAATTCAAAAACAAGGTTTGCAACCCCCGGGGCCTCAAACTCTACAACAAATTGAGAATATCCAAACTCAGGTAAATGAAAAAAAGAGCGAGATGCTAGAACAAAAAAACCAAAGCCTGCAAAACCTCCAACAGGTACAAATGCTTGAGTTGGATCAAGAAGTTAATCAATTTCAGTTGGAAGGGTTTTTCCGAGCAGAACAAGGCGATAACCTGATTAATAAAATGCAGGTCGAAATTGTTCTGCGCGATGGCGTTATCGAAGAAATTCGCGGCGATATATAAATAAATTCAGAATTGTGAATTCACCATTTACAATTCACAATTCTGAATTTTTGTTATACGATATGCGGTTTAGTCTTCGGTTAACACCGCTTTTCCCCCGCTCACATATAGGGAGTTGTATTTCATCTCACCACATTGCCTGTAGATGGTAGGCAACGGAACCGAGAAAGCACTCACGATCAAGAACAAGTTGTACTCGATAAACTATTAGTTCTGTCCGCCAAACATTGCTGGTAAGAACCAGCCCATACAATTTGCCATAGAGGAGGCGAAGTTACAAATAGCGAACTTCCAAAGCTTGTAAGTTCAACTCGATATTTAACTGGAGTTAATTCCGACGAGGCAATATTGGTTTGGGTTATAGTTACCATTGCTCGATCGGGTTGGGGATAAACTACCTCTACCTTACGAGTAACTTTTTTCGACTCAGTTGTATCCAAAGCGTTAATGGCAAGAGCAGCCGGATCGGTACCTCTAAGTACTGTTTTGAATCTAGTTAGTGGTATTGACTTATACTTTACTCGGGATGAACTTGCAACGGGCTTTTGAGTTGAGATATCATGGGTTCTATTTTGTTGTGGCTTTTTGGCAGTAGACAATCTATCAGAATGCCATTGCTTAACTTTATAAACTCCAGCGACAACAAAGGTGGCAAATATACTCAGTATTAACACCAAAATAATCTTGAACTTTGCCGACATAAAATCTTAAGGGAATTTTAAACAGTTTGTTTTATTTATCCATTTTGAATTTTAAATCGATACATGACTCCTAACTTCATGCTTTAAGTGGAATTTCCGAAAAATTTTTTCAGGAGAAAAAGGGTTAAGTGAAGTTGAAGAAATTCCTTTACATTTCTTCAGACTTACCTTCTGGAGACTACCTTCGATACTTACGCAAAAATACAGATTAAATGACAAGTGTGGTTTTAATATAGTTCCTCACACCCGCCCTCGCGATACAATGCAATCTGTCAAGGGCTTCCAATATATTTTTTTTTAGGAGAAAAAAATTATATTGGGTACCCGTCAAAAACTATTAAAGTCCATAAATAACTAATCCACCATATTCCTTATGAGTATTCACGAAATATTTATGCCCGCGCTGAGTTCAACCATGAGTGAAGGTAAAATTGTCTCCTGGGAAAAATCTCCTGGTGAGAAAGTTGAGAAAGGCGAAACGGTAGTAGTGGTTGAATCAGATAAAGCGGATATGGATGTGGAATCCTTCTATGAAGGATACTTGGCGCATATCGCAATACAAGCTGGAGAAAGCGCCCCTGTAGGATCTGCCATTGCCTTTCTAGCAGAAACCGAAGCAGAAATCGAAACAGTACGGGAAAAAGCTAAATCTCAAAGTGCAGCACCAGCAAAAGCTGAAGCTGCTACCCCAGCAGCACAACCGGCAACTGTAGGCGCTTCAACAAACGGGGCTGCTCAAAATGTTTCCAATAGTCGTAGCGGTAGAACAATTGCTTCACCCCGCGCCCGTAAATTAGCGAAAGAATTAAAAGTTGACTTAAGCAGTATTTCAGGTAGCGGCCCTCATGGTCGTATTATTGCTGAAGATGTAGAAACAGCTGCGGGTAAATCTACAATTAAATCCACACCCATACCAACAGTTGCACCCGCCCCCAGCGCTCCTACAGTCACCCCTGCGGCTACACCCGCACCAATGCCGGTGGCGGTAACTCCAGGGCAAACGGTACCTCTAACCACCTTGCAAAATGCCGTAGCGCGGAATATGCTTCCCAGCTTATCCGTGCCAACCTTCCATGTAGGTTATACAATTACCACTGACGAGTTAAATAAACTTTACAAGCAAATAAAATCTAAAGGTGTGACAATGACAGCGCTACTTGCCAAAGCGGTAGCGGTGACATTACAAAAACATCCATTATTGAATGGGAATTATTCTGAACAGGGAATGGTACATCCTGCCAACATTAATATTGCCGTAGCAGTAGCAATGGATGACGGAGGATTGATTACACCTGTATTACAAAATGCAGACCAGCTAGATATCTATACTTTATCCCGTAACTGGAAATCTTTGGTAGAACGCGCTCGGGCAAAACAGTTACAACCACAAGAATACAGTAGCGGCACCTTTACCATATCCAACTTGGGTATGTTTGGCGTAGATACATTTGATGCAATTTTACCACCCGGACAAGGTTCAATTTTGGCGATCGCTGCATCTCGTCCGGAAGTAGTAGCGACTGCCGACGGTATGATGGGTATACGTCAGCAAATGAAAGTTAACATTACTTGCGATCACAGAATTATTTACGGTGCCCACGCAGCTGCATTCCTCCAAGATTTAGCAAAATTGATTGAAACTAATTCTCAATCTTTAACAATGTAGTAGATAATACTTATGCAATAATAATCTTCAAAACTTGGGGTTTTTAACTCCAAGTTTTTTTTTGCTACTTATTTGTGACGGAAATTATAACCCTTTAGCCCGGGGGTATACTGACATCTTGCACCATTTTCAATAACCGCCTTAGAATGAATTCTCAGGCTAATATAAAAAGTCTGATAAATCAGACTGGGTAAGGGTTTTAGTGCGTTTTAACGTACTTTGTATATGAGCCTCGGAATTGATTCCGAGG
>JBHJJJ010000172.1:0-9403 GCA_050042755.1 Rivularia sp. (in: cyanobacteria) | reverse complement strand
TACAGTCAATTTACCATTGACAGAGTTAAACAAGATTTTGGTCTAAAAACTGTTGAGGGAGTTCGTTTTTTACCGGATTCAATTGAAATTATAAATCCAAGTTCAAGATTACAAAATATTTTAGAAGATTTACCGTGGGCTATAGCAGTAGATACGGAAAAAGCTCGTTCTGAGGTAATTATAAATCCCGTTCTTTTAGAAGTAAGAAGAATTTTAAATCAAGAAATTAGCGTTTTTTCGGGGGAAGAATTCAACGTTGATGCATATGTTGGATTAAATGGTGTATGTGATTTTTTAATAAGTCGTTCCCCCGAACAATTAACTGTAGAAGCACCAGCAATTATAATTGTAGAAGCAAAAAAATCGGATTTAAAATCTGGAATCGGACAATGCATTTCAGAAATGGTAGCCGCACAGAGATTTAATGAATCCAGAGGAAAATTTATTAATACTATTTACGGTTGTATAAGTAGTGGTACACAATGGCGTTTTCTTAAATTAGAAGCACAAACTGTAACTATAGATTTGACGGATTATCCCCTTCCCCCGATTGAGCAAATTGTGAGTTTTTTAGTATGGATGGTGAAAGAAGGTTGATGAAATATAATTATACACCCGATATCTTCACACATTAAGGCTATACTTGCTAAGTTAATTTTTTTAGACTAATTGCAGACAAAATTTTGGGCGTTGCTGAATACGGGTATGAATTTAGATTTTGAGACGTTACATGTAACGTCTCTACACAGGTTTCGGTTGTCCCCAAAAGTTAATTCATACTTCTTTTCAGCAACGCCAAATTTTGAATATCCAAATATTAAATTTTAGACTCAATGTTATTTAATTCTGGAATATGGGAAAGATAGAATAAAGCTCTTTCAAAATATATTTGATTAATTTCTGAGTCATGATTGTAATTCAACGTAATTTCTTTAATTTAGGGAATGTTGAAGTAGAAGTGTGTACAGATATAAAATACAGGCATTTTATTCGTCATAATGTTTATTGGTGTATTGTTCATAGAAATAAAAATCCAGACCCGGTATACAATTGTATAATTAAAAATTTGGATATAATGGCGAATAACAGACTTGAAACTGTGAAATGGGCTGGCTATCAATTCAAATTTTAAAAAATTATTTTTGAAGAAGATAATATGGAAGTGGAAACGGTGTTACTTCCGATTAAAATGTTTGAGGACTTTATTCGCTATCATTATATTATTGAATATAAAGAAACTTCTCCAGACAATCTTTTTACAAGACTTGGGAATTGGTTAGAAAACAACGATTTAGATTTGTTGATTAAAAATCACATATAAAACTTGCCGACACCCTATAAGGGTGCGGCTACATCTACAAAGCCCACCTGCGTGGGCTACGTTAGACTCGAATTTTGAAGCCTGCGAAGGCAGGCTTCGTAATTGTAGCCCCAGTCTTCCAGGCTGAGGGCGGCTGAGGGCGGCTGATGGCGACTGAGGGCAGGTTGCCATTCAAAGAGTAAATGTTATTGAAGCCTTAAATATGGGAAATATAAAATAATCAACTTTAAATAAACTGTATACAAAAAATGCCGAGAAATTTTACACAATTATATTTACATTCTGTTTGGGCAACTTGGGATAGATTACCTTTAGTAACGCCAGATATTCAAGATATTATTTATGCTGCTATTGCTAAACAATGTAGAGATTTAGGATGCACTGTAATTGCTGTCGGCGGCATTGCAAATCATATACATCTTTTCACGAGTTTCCCGCCTAATTTAACAATATCAGAATTAATTGGAAAGGTAAAAGGAAGTTCTTCTCATCTGATTACTCATGAAGTGAAACCAAATAACTTTTTTAAATGGCAAGGTGGTTATGGTGCTTTTACTGTTAGTCGTAATGGTATTTCTCGAGTAAAAAGTTATATTGAAAATCAAGCAATACATCACAGACAAGAAACTTTGATTTCGGAGTGGGAAATGTAGTCCAAAAGCAGAGTTTTTCGTTTCTCATCTACATCGCTGACACCCTATAAGGGTGCGGCTATACCTACGAAGCCCGCCTTCGCGGGCTAGGAAAACTGGGATTTATAGCCCGCGAAGGCGGGCTTTGTAATAATAGCCCCAGCCTTCAGGCTGAGGGCGGCTGAGGGCGGATTGCTTGCGTGCCTAACCCACTAATTTCATCGCTCTCTCTTTCAAAGCTTCTCCTGTCAAACCATTAAATGCCATCAATTCACCGGCACTAGATGTGGTTTCCCCACGTTTCCAAGAAAAAGTATCGCGCTGACAATTACTCCGCAACATTATGGGTTCTAACATCGCCGGAGCACCACCAGTAACGCCAATTAAGGCATCTCCATGGAAAAATTGGGCAAATGTAGCATCATCCATAAAATCACCGTCTGGTTGGGAACAGGTATCCCATGCTGTATCTTGGGGACGATATAAACGACGGGGGTTTATTACGGAAACTATTTTTACTCCTATTCCTGCTGTTTGTAGTAATTCGGCAGCTTCGTAAACTGGCTTTAACATCATGTCCCCAATAACTGCAAATACTATCTTCTTATCCCCAGTGGTTTCTTGTAATGCTATCGCACCATCTTTTAAACCTTGTCTGGTTTGTTCAAAGGTAGTACGAATCGGTAAAGGAGATTTACTCGCGGTAATCACAATTCCTTTATTCTTAGTACTCACTGCCCATTCATAACAAGCTTGAATGCTGTTGGCATCGCAGGGGAATAATGGGAAAATATTACCGTTACGCATCATGGAAGCAAAGTAAGCTTCGATTTCCGGGCGTTGATGTGTCCATCCGTTACGCCCTTGCTCTAATGCTCCTGCTGTAAATAAGGTAATTGTCGAAGGTGTAGCGCGACGTAATTCTGCCATTGCTTGAGTTACTGTCTGCCAAATCGGTAAACCGTTGATGGCGAAGGATTCGTAGGAACACCACAAACTACGTCCACCCATTAAACATAAACCGGCGGCTAAACCAGCACAAGCATCTTCACTTAAAGGTTCGTAAACTTGCCCTTGGGGTGCTTGGTTATATATGTCATCTGTCGTCGGGTGGATAATTTTTAAAGCTTGGTTAATATTACCAATTCCTGATGCTGCATTTCCGTCAGCGTTTGTAACTAAGAAATTTTTGTCAGCTTCTCCTACCTTACCCACTAAAATTCCCATAGCAGTAGTAGAAACTTTCGGCTCTCCACCAACTTCAAATTCTTGCAAAGGCAACTTACCTAACTCAGGTAATTGTAACTCAAATTCAGTCACCGCAGTCTTTCCAGCAGGACCACCACCAGCGCGATCGCAATTTTCCCGTACCAATTCCCAAGCTTCTATGGGTAAAGCACGTTTTTTCAATGCTTCTACTATATGAGGTGCATCTAAAGTATCTTTGGGATAAAGGTTATGAGATTTAGAACCTGTGGCGTGAACTCCGGCACCTTTAAGTTGTTTAATAATAAATACCGTTAGCTTACCACCGAGTGCTGACTTAGCAGCTTTATCAACTCCTTCAATTACAGCTTTGGTAAATGCCAATCTCTTCTCAAAGGAAAATTCCGTACTATCAACATAATCTCCCGGTTGGTTTTGATCGTCAAAGTCTTTAGCATTAACTAAAACAACTTCTACAAAACCGTTTCCACGCCAGTAATTTATCATCTCTTCGTTGGTTTTCAACGAAACCATACTGTGATGTTCCTGACTATAACCATTCCATACCAACACCGGTAGAAAATTAGTAATTCTGGGGAAAGCAGTATTAAAATGCGCCATGGAACTCATGATATAAGGTTCCCCCAAACCCCCATCACCAACGGTAAAGGGAAATAACTTACCTTTATTTAAATAAGCCGCAGCCATGGCAAAATGCTGCCCTTGACCTAAAGGACCAGCAGGTGCGAGAATGCCAGGAATCATACCGGAAAGGTGTCCGAGGAGTCCGTGTTTCTCCCGATAACGCGATCGCAATTGTTCCACCGTCATAATATCCATATCCTCTAAAGAGCGATCGAGAAACATGGCACTATAAAATCCGGGGGCATGGTGTCCTACTTCGGTGATAATATTCTTGTAACCCAGCATGACTAAAGCAGCATAAGCTTCCGCTTGAGATGCAAAACCACCAGGATGTCCCGAAGCTTTACTTCCAGTAATTTGTAATGTTAAATAACGTAAAGCATCGGCATAAAGTAAAGTTTGGTAAACTGCTGCTACATCTTGAATATCGCTAATAGCGGTTTTACCTTGTTGTATGGCGCTTTGTTTGCCGTATTTATCAAAATCAGGTGTTGCCTCCCCAAAATATTGAATACCTTCGCAAAACTTGGGAACTGCGGTTGCCTTGGGTGTGGTTGCTGTCATGCCGATTACCTTAGTGAAGGGGATAACTCTAAATTCTGGTTTAACTTAACAAAAATTTTACAACTTTAAGGTGACCGGGGCTAATTGCGATTTCTCAACGTGTATATAAATATTGTCAATGAGGTTAGGAGTTAGGAGTTAGGAGTTGGGAGTTGGGAGTAATAAATGACATGTTGACTTTTGCTCGCACAAAGCTCAGTCTGTTTTGAATTCTGCATTCATCATAGAGGTTGCCGTAGGGTAGGGGTTGAGCTTTAGGTAAGTCTTGAATTTATTATTAATGCTAAGTTGATAAGTTTTTTCTTGCTGGTATTCACTACTAACTACTAACTCCTCACTACTAACTACTCACTACTCACTATTTTAAAATTTTAGGAGAAATATATGAGCCTATGTGAAGATGAAAATACCGGGAATTTGTGCAATGCTGCGGATGAGTATCACCAATTGGGTAATTTAGCTTATCTACAACGACAATTTGAAAAAGCACGACAATATTATCTTAAAGCTGTAAAAATATTAGAAGATACAGGGGATTTATCTAATGCTGCGGATGAGTATCATCAGTTGGGTAATATCGCTTTTACACAACAGCAGTTTGAATTAGCCAAGGAATATTATTTCAAGGCTTTGAAAATCAGGGAAGATATGGGAGATTTTTCCAACGCTGCGGAAGAATACCACTTATTGGGTATGGTTGTTGAAGAACAAGAGCAATTTGAACTAGCCAAGGAATATTATTTCAAGGCTTTGAAAATTAGGCAAGATGTAGGAGATTTGTGCAACGCTGCGGATGAATATCACCAATTGGGAAATGTGGCTTATCTCCAAGAACAATTTGATTTAGCCGAAGAATATTATCTCAAAGCTTTGAAAATAAGGCAAGATGTAGGGGATTTATCCAAGATTGCTTCTGAGTGTCACCAATTGGGTATGGTAGCTCAATCACAACGAAAATTTGAAGATGCAGTAGACTACTATCAAAAAGCCTTTGGTGTTTATCAAAAATCTCAAGATTGGTATTGGGTTTCACAAACATTGTTTAAATTAGGAAAAGTTTTAGAAGCACAATCAAATTTTTCTGAAGCTTTAACAGTTTATATTGAAGCTATAACGATTGATATTGAGCGTAATCAAGATTGGATTGAAGAGGATATCCATAATTTAGCGCGGATGTTGGAAGTTTTGTCAGAAGATCAATTCGATCGGATTTGGCGCAATGTGAAGGGTGAAGAGTGCGCGGGTGAATTGCGTGAGACAATTTGGGCGGCTCGGCATCAGTTAGATACTCAAAGTTAGCCGCACAAAAAAATTAATCACCTACAGCAGACTTCCGCAAAATTTAGGTACAAAAATACCCCTCCCCAACCCTCACCCTTAATAAGGAGAGGGGTATAGGTAACTATTTAACATCTAAGTCACGATATCAGACCAAATTCCATCGCCGGCAAGCTCGTTCCCGTTGGAATCACTTTCTCGAGTTTAAAACCACTAGCCTCAAATAAATCCTTATATTCTTGTTCAGTGCGCCAGTAACCCCCTGGATTTGTAATCATCATTTGAACTGCTGCTAAAGCTGGCATAGTTCCATCGGGATATTCTACAGGAGCACCAAGAGATGGAACTAGGGTTTGTAAAAGTATTATTTTACCATGTTTAGGAAGAGCTTGCTTACAGTTACTGAGTACTTTAATTGAATCCTCTTTACTAAACACCGATAGAAAATACTTCATGACAATGGCATCAGCACCTTTTGGTAAGGATTCTAAAGCACTCCCACCAATAATTTGTACGGCACCATCGACTCCATATTTGGAAAGGTTATCGGGAGCAGTTTCTATTTCATGGGGCAAGTCAAACAAAATGCCTTTACAGCCGAATATCTTGACAATATTTGCAATTAAGGAACCTTGATTTCCTCCTACATCCATCACTGTCTCAAAACGACCAAAATCATAAACTTCTAATAATGGATCGACAGCTTCAGCAGTTAAATAACTCATGGCATTGTTGAAGAGTTTTTTACTGTTGGGATTTTGTGTCATATAAGAACTATAAAAATCCTGACCTTTTGCCAACTCAAAAGGCACTTCTCCTGTTTTTAAACTGTTTTCTAACTCTCTCCAAGCATCCCACATATTAGGCTCTGTAATATGCATTAAAAAATCACCAATAGATGGGGAACCATTACTAACCAGAAGCTCTGATAATTCTGTAGAGGCAAAAACCCGTCCTGGTTTTTCTGCAATTACTCCCAAATGAGCTAAAGCACGCAATACAACATAGAGCTTTTCTACTTTTGTTGCGGTTTTTTCTGCTATTGCTTCAACAGTTTGGGGTCCATCTTGCAATAAATTTGGTATACCTAGATTTGTCGCAACATAAACGCACTGACTTTGCCAATAACCGTAAATAATTCGATAAATTTTCTTTTTAGATTCTGATGCAGATCCTAACATAATTAATCCCCAATATTTATATTATATTAAACTATTTTTCAAACCTGATGCCAATAATTTTAAGTTTGGTTCTTTCATAAATGAATAATGATTTCCAGGAACCATGATTACTTCTACATCAACAGCATCTAAAATAGCATATAATTCAACCCAAACTAACTGAGGATCCGGTGCATGAAGGTGTCTTTCTTGCGGTCTAAAAACTGTTACTTTCCCGGGATAATGCTGACTTTTATAAGCATAAGTTGCCTTTAGTGTACCTAGCATTACGTCTATAAAGCGTTGATTTTCTTCTCGGCTAGCTTCTGGTGGAAATAACCCTAATTTTTCTGCTTTTTCAATAATAAAATCAATTTTTTCTTCAGGATTCAATCCTCTCAATTCCGAGTCGCTAACTAAATTATCTGTACCAAAAACTCCTCCAAAATAACGACTTAATGCACCACTCAAGTACAGATTATCAATCTTTTTATTTGGATCGAGTAAAATAGGAACCCAAGAATCTAAAATCGCTAATAAACTAATTTCTCGACCATGAGCCAGTAACTGTTGTGCCATTTCAAAAGCAACTACTCCTCCAAAAGACCAACCACCAATTTGTAATGAACCTTCTGGTTGAAATTCTTGAATTATTTTTACATAAAAACTAGCCATATCTTCCACTTCTGTGAAGACTTTTTCACCAGCATTAAATCCTTGTGCTTGTAAACCATAAAAGGGTTGATCTTTGCCTAAATGAAGTGATAAATCTCGATAGTAAAATACTTGACCACCAGCAGGATGTACGCAGAAAAATGGATGCTTAGTACCCTTCATTTGCAGAGGAACTAAAGACGAATTAATAACTTGATTTTCATCCCCGACTAATTTTGCTAAATCTTCTATTGTGGGACTTATAAATAGAGTTGATAAAGGTAATTGTTTACCAAAAATTCGCTGAATTTTCGCCATTAATTTAACTGCTAATAGAGAATGGCCACCCAATTCAAAGAAATTATTTTTAACTCCAACTCGATGGATATTGAGAACTTCTGACCAAATTTCTGCTAATTGTTGTTCGATGCGATCGCGTGGTGCAATAAAATTATCGTTTTGACTAAAACTAGAAATATCTGGTGCCGGTAGAGCGCGACGGTTTACCTTTCCATTTGGTGTTAATGGCAGTTGCGATAAAATCACAAAGGCTGAAGGTATCATATACTCTGCCAATTTTTGCTTGAGATATTGTTTAAGTTGCGGTATGATTATTGCTGCTATTTGAGAATTAAGAGGATTATTTCCATAGTCTTGGAGATTACTAATCTTAACAGATTTCTGAGTAAGTGGTGTTAAAACGATTCGGGGTTTTGCAACTGTTGGTTTAACAAATACCGCATCTAAGCGATCGTTGCTTTCGCTGCTGAGGCTCCAACATAACTCGAGCTGATATCCCAACTCAGCACTCAGTTGATGTAAGGTTTCTGGATTGATGGCATCAGTTTGATTTTCATGCAAGTGCTGTCGCAACTGCTCCACATTTTCAATATCAGGTTTTTCCAGAAGTCTAAGTGTATCAGTATCAGTAGCTAACCTAGCATTGTGTAAGTTACTAAATGTGACAGAATTTGGTTGTGTTTTCTGCAAATACTGGCGGATATCTTCATAACTCATTGACAAGCCATTCACTACTGATTCTGGGATTATTGATTCTGTAGTCGCCTCAATGTGCAGCAGTACATGATAGCGATATTTGTTAAGTTCGTTATGCTCGGAGCCCCTTTCTAAACGGATTTGAACGTGACTTATCTGGGGATATGTTTCTTTCAAAGCAACGAAGAATTCCGGTGCTATCAACAACTCTTTTTCTTTGAGGATTTGCATCTCAATGCGTTGGCGCAGTTGTTCGGTTGATAGGGATGGCTCCGCAAGGTATTCTTGTATAGAAGTGTGAAATGTCCGCATCAATGCCTTGGAGCGAATATCTCCCAAGAAAATCATTCCCCCCGGTTTGACAGCCCGGATACTACCACAGATGACTTTCTGCAAATATTCTACGCTGGGGAAATACTGGACGATCGAGTTGAGAATCAACACGTCGAAAGTATTTTCAGGGATTTGATCGAATTCATCCGCTGGTTTCTGTGCTAAGGTAACATGCTTGTACCTCTGTGGTGAAGCTGTTATTTGTTCGCGGATGTAGTCAAGTGAAGCTTTAGAGATGTCTGTACCGTAATAAGTTTTGGTGCGAGCTGCGATGGGAAACAATAGCATACCTCTACCACAGCCAATTTCCCAGACGTGTTGAGGCTGATGTGCTAGTATTTGCTCAATGATATCATCAGCCCAAAGACGCATTTCGGTTTGTGCTGTGGGTTGCTTGTCGTAGCTGCTATACCAAATTCCCGTATTAAATAGACCATCGCTGACTTCCTGAACTTGAGACTCGATTTTTTGATCGAAAATATCTTGCCGACTATTGACTTGAGTGTTGAATAAGTTTTGGTTGTCGCTACTTTTTTCAGGCACTATATAAGCGACTAAGCGTTTCTCACCAGCCGATTCGGCTCTTGCAATCGTCACCGCTTCTTTGATACCGG
>JBHJJJ010000171.1:0-6261 GCA_050042755.1 Rivularia sp. (in: cyanobacteria) | reverse complement strand
AAGTAGAAGCTGCAATTAAACGCTTTAATGAAGCTGAATTAGATTTGTTTACAGAGAAAAATACAGATTGCTGTTATGCTTTGCAGGATAAAGTATGGGTAACCGATCCCGATGGTAATAAATGGGAAGTATTTGTGGTTAAGGTTGCAGATACAGAACCAGAAAACAATGTGGAATTGGCAAAAGCTACAAATCAAGATTTCTCTTCTCAGACTTGTTGTAATTAAAGCGAACAAATTATTTCCCTGTATTGAGAAATATAAACGTTCGTGTCAAATAAGTATTTTTTCGGAGATTAACATTTAATTAAATACCTTTTATTGAGCGATTAATTCGTAATTATTAACATTTACTTTCTTGAAATAGTGTGGTAATTCAGGTTGTGCTGTATTAGGATAATTGCGGATGAAATTATTCGACGATCGACACCCTTAAAATTAAACCAAGGAAGTAAATAATTATGAACGCCGTGTTTACAAAGCTATCCTTGATGCTGGGGATATTAGCTTTGAGTGTTGGTTGTACCACAGCAGAAACTAATAAGAGTGAAAGTGAGCAATCGCAAACAGCGACAGAAGTCGCTAATAGTACAACTGCTGATGTTATTGAAATAGCTGGATCGAGTACCGTTCATCCAATTAGTAGCGCGATCGCTAAAAATTTTCAAGCAGAAAAGCAAACACCTGTAAATGTGGAGATTTCCGGTACAACAGCTGGATTTGAAAAATTCTGTAAGGGAGAAATAGACATTGCTAATGCCTCCCGCCCAATTTTAAAGGAAGAATTGAAAACCTGTACCGCTAATGGTGTAATGTTTACTGAATTACCCATTGCTTTTGATGCGGTGACTGTTGTGGTTAATCCTCAAAATGATTGGGTTAAGGATATGACAGTAGCAGAGTTAAAGAAAATTTGGGAAGGAGCAGCATCCGGGAAGGTTACTAATTGGAATCAAGTACGTGCTTCTTTTCCCGATAAGCCATTAAAGTTATATGGTGCCGATGAGAAATCGGGTACCTATGATTACTTTACAAAAGCCGTGGTAGGTAAATCTGGAGCTAGTCGTCGTGATTATACAGCTAGCGAAAATGATGATGATTTAGTATCTGGTGTCAGTCAAAATCCGAATGCTTTAGGTTATTTTGGTTTTGCTTATTACGAAGAAAATAAAGATAAGTTGAAACCAATTGCAATAGATGGTGGTAAAGGTGCAGTATTACCTTCACGAGAAACGGTTGAAAAAGCAGAATACCAACCACTTTCTCGCCCTCTGTTGATTTATGTAAATATGAAGTCTGCTCAAAAGAAACCAGCATTGAGAGACTTTGTAAATTTTTATATCGAACAAGCTCCCACAACAGTTAGCTCGGTGGGTTATGTACCTTTACCGAAAGATGCTTACGATCTCGATAAGGTACAATTCAATCGAGGTAAACTAGGAACTGTATTTGAGGGTGAAGCTCGTTTAGATTTAACTATCGATGAAGTGTTGAGGAAACGAGCTGAATTTTAGATTTTTTTCCGTTGTAGACGTTTGTGGTGAGTGAGAAAAATTATCATTATTCCAAGAGAGTAGTGAGTAGTGAATAGAAATCAGTTTTTTCAGCTAGTATTTCATTTCATTAATTCTGACGGGTTGTAGAGACGTTATATATAACGCCTCCCTACGTTTGGGAGAAAACGAACCAGTCAAAACTAATGCAATCGACTACTAGTAGTTCATTTCATTAATTCTGGGTAGTCGGGTTTTCCCAGAAATTGTATAGAGACGTTATGTATAACGTCTCTACATTACGTTGGTAGACAAACAAAACCCTTCAAAACTAATGCAATAGACTACTAGTTTGCATTCTGTTGCATAGCGGGGGTAAATTAATGGTCTACCTACTTCACTTTTATGGAAGTACTCATTACTCATTACTCATTACTCCTTACTCCCTACTCCCTACTCCCTACTCATTACTCATTACTCATTACTCCTTACTCCTTACTCCTTACTCATTACTCCTTACTCCTTACTCCCTACTCATTACTCCTTACTCCTTACTCATGATTTTCGACGCGGAGGATGATTCTCTGGAGGTGGCTCAGCAGTAGGTGGTTGAGGAGTCAATGCAATATCTTTCATCACACCTCGATAAATTAAAGCCCCTAAAGTATTTAATTTAAATCCCCACCCTTGGGGTAAATTAGCATCATCATCATTTTGTCCTAAGTCTACATAAATACGCGGTGGAACAAAATATTTTGTACCACTAGCACCTACTAATTCATCCGCTTGTTGCATAATTTTATCAACGATAAAATCAAGCTCGCCGTAGTTGTTATAATTTTGTTGCAGTTGCGATTGTATAAAGGCAATAAATTCCTCTGCTGCTTTGATTTTCTCACTTCTTTCTGCGGTTGATTCTTGAGAGAATCCTTCATTATCAGGATTATCGAGACCTAATTGTTTTAAAATTAGGGGTTGTAAATATCCGAAAAGCTGTACTTGTGCTTGAATAATTTTGGGGTTATTGACATCTTTGTGACGCGGTAACAAGGTGCGGAAAGCGCGACGCAATACTTGAGAAAGTGTAAAAGGTGGAAAAGGAATGCTGTTAGAATCTATATTGATTCCATTGTTTGCCATGAGTACGTCCAAAGGTGGTAAATCTGATGGTACAATTGGCATTTGAATATTAAAAGCTTCAAATTCTGGGTTTCTGCTGCGATCGCTAAGAATATTTTTTTGTCTGCGATTCTGTTTGTCTTGAATAATCAGGATTTCTCTGGCTTTAACTTCGTCTCCATCCAAAATTGAACTTAAACCTGTGAGATTGAAGGGATAAATGGGAGTATTGAGGCTGATATAAACAAATTCAGAGCAATAAGCTTTATTCTCTGAATTTCTGAAAAACGCGATCGCGCTTTCATCTCCAAGACTAGCCAAGGCACAATTTTTCAACAATTCCTTGAGGCTAGCTCTGTCAATAACGCGAGTAGGATCTCCTCCATCAAAATCGTTTTCGGAGAATTTGACAAAAGGATTCATCAGCGCCATCCAACAAATAATACTGTCGGTATAACCCCGCTGCTGGTTTGAAGTTACAAACTCGGGAAAAACTAAATTTTGTCCTACCCCTAGAAATCCACTTTCACCATATAAACCATAATGATAGGTGTCTGGTTCGTTAAAAGCAGCAAAGGCTTTTCTTTCACCTTCCCTAATTGCCGGTACAATTATACCAGAATGATGTCCTTCATTTTTGATGAAAATTTCCATCAAATCATTGACTTCGTAAATACTTTGAGGACTGCGACTTAAATCAATTTCTATACCATAACGGTCTTTATTGTACTGATAAGTGCAAACAATTAAACCATATCGATGGAGAAATTCGACAATATCTTCATGCCCAGAAACCGACTTTCCTTGAGAATTTGTAATTATTTCTTCATCGGCAATTCCAATAAAGCCTGGTACTTTGATTGTTTCTATGTCCAATAAAGTTTCATCATCAACGATTACCTGTTTGTGAAATAATCGTTTCATATCTTCTACAGGTTTCCCTTGTTTATAATCGGGACCTTGGATAGAATTAAAAACCTCCAAATTTACATCTTCAGGAGGATGCAAAGGTAAATTGTCAGCTGGTTGAAAGTTATTATTCTCGTTCATGTACAAATTTTAATGTATAAAAAACTCCCTTATATTTTATGCTTCACAAGGGATAACTGTAATTTCAGATATATTTTTAAAAATAAACAGACAGGATGCCTATTTCAAAAGAATTAATCATGGTTTTGACTTTTGACTTCTGCGTTCCCCGAAGGAGTTCCCGTAGGATAGCCGTTGACTTTCCCTTGTATTTTTATTTTATATCAAGTCCGGCTAATTGCTTATTATTAGGAATGGCCGCAACTGGCATATTTTCCTTGTAGGGTGCTCGTACACTCACTAGTTTTTAAGGAAATAATGAGGTTTTCGTGTCACGCACCATCCGGGGTTGTGTGACAATTGCGTAAGTCCTGATTATATAGTCGAAGATTTTATGGAATTACTCCTTGACTAAATAAAAATTCGATTAAACCATGTAAGTAGGTTGGCATTGAAAATAGTAATTGGGATAAGGCAATAGGCAATAGGCAATAGGCAATAGGGGTAAGGGTTTGAGCGCAATTTACATTTTGTAATATGGCTTGGTTTATTTGTGCCCACCTACTTACTCCTCTAAATAAGTAGCTTTGCAACCCAAAATAGTATTCAAAAAAAAGATACAAAATTGTGCCAGAGACGGGATTTTTAAAATTCATTTTTTTGCCTTTAGTTATTTTAAAATTAGGTAATTTGTCTTAAAATTATGGATTTTTAATTGCTTTAATTAAAAGATTTATAGTTTACTTGATTTCGGTATTTATGTTCATTAAGCTGAGAATAATTAACAATTAATACTAGGTATATTTATTAACAATGAGATGGTGGAAAGCAGAAGCCAATGGAAATCAAAGAATTGATTTATTAAAGTTTTTAGGCATTGCTGTGGCGGTGACTATATTCTTCTTAGGTTTACGTAAGATTGAAGAAGGAGAGTATAAATTACCATTGTTAGAATCCTCTAAAGATGAAGCAAAATTTGTACGTGAAAATATTGAAAATATAAGTATTTTTGCAGGTTTAATTATTTTTATTTGGAAATATCCGGAGCTAAAAAAGAAATCTCAATATGAAGCATGGCAAGTAATTTTTTCAGCAGAAAAAGGTAAGGAAAATGGTGGAAGAATACAAGCATTGCAAGATTTAGCAAAAGATGGAATCAAAATAGGTAATGTTGATGTTTCAGGTGCATATCTAGAAGGCATAAAGCTTGAAGGAGCATGGCTACGAGAAGCAGATTTTAATGATTGTATGCTTGAGAAGTCCAAGTTCAGTTATGCCTTACTCTCTTTTACAAACTTCAGTAAAGCCAACCTCAGTAAAGCCCATCTCGATGGAGCAAGATTATTTGGAGCCAACCTTAGTGGAGCCAACCTTAGTGGAGCCTCACTCACTGAAGCCAATCTTACTGAAGCCGATTTTAGTGGAACCGATCTCACTAAAGCAGACCTCAATAATGCTATTTTCTGGGAAGAGAAAATAAAGGGTGATTTGTATGAAAAATATGAAGCCAAAAATATAACCCCAGAGCAAATTAAAAAAGCTCAAAACTGGGAGAAAGCAATATACAGTCCAGAATTTCGTACAAAACTAGGTCTAGGATCGGGAGAATAAATTGCTGCTCTTGAGGTTTGGAAAACAGTATTGATTCCTAAAACGAGTCGTTAGAAAATATTAACCTATCAAGTAAGCTGATGTGTAGCTAATAGGACTTATACCAAATATTTATAAAGATGCGCCAAATTTAGCCAACGCAGCTTGGCTTTGTGCGGGTAGCTCCAGCCTTCCAGGCTGAGAGCGATTCAGGGTAGCCTCGTACAGAATTGGTATTACGCAACTGGCACATTTTTCTTGTACGGAAACCCATTAAAAATCTTTTAGAAGAAAAATTTTTAATGGGAACCCTGTGATACTTCGGTTATATTGAGGCGAATAATCTCTGATATAAAATTTGTAATAAATATAGTATCAGATATGAATTGATATGAATAAATAGTTATTTATTGTATTGCTCTTTCAAGCATAAATGACTTAAATCAAAGTTCGGATTTCCAGTAAATTATTCTTCTACTAATGGTTAATTCTATGAAAAAATTATTCAAGCAACCAGGGATACAAGCGATTGCTTCTAGTGTTGTTGTTACAGGTTTGTTGGTTGTTGGTCAGAATTTTGGATTTTTTCAGATATTAGAGCTTCGAGTTTTTGACTGGATGATGCAAATTACTGCAAATTCTGAACCTGACTCTCGATTGTTGATTGTTGGTGTAAATGAAGAAGATATCAAAGAATTTAAACAAGTTCCTTTATCTGACGAAGTGATCAATGATCTGTTGGGTAAGCTAATAAAATACAAACCCAGAGCTATTGGTTTAGATAACTACCGTGATATAGCTATCAATCCAGGTCACGACAAATTACTAAAAACTTTAAAGCAAGATGAAGAAAATGATGATTTAATTGTCCCTATTTGTAAGCATCCTCCTGATTCCACTACTCCAGGAATATCACCACCTAAAGGAATTGAAAATCCAGATCTAAAAGTTGGATTTAGCGATGTTGTTGAAGATACTGACGGTGTAATTAGACGCAACCTACTACTCAGTCAAGAATCCAATGATTGTCC
>JBHJJJ010000170.1:0-10372 GCA_050042755.1 Rivularia sp. (in: cyanobacteria) | reverse complement strand
GTGCTTGTTAATATCGTAAACAGCTAATAATTTGATTGGGCGCGTTTGATAACCCGATTCTTCAAAAATTTCTCTAACAGCAGCTTCTCCTGGAGTCTCACCCACTTCCGCCCATCCTCCAGGTAGAGCATAGAAACCATCGGAACGTTCTTTTACTAACAATATTTGATTATCTTGAAACACCGCACCGCGTACAGCAACTTTGGGTGTCGGATATCCAACTTCTTGCAAAAATAAATCTAAAATTTCGCTTTGTTTGACTTGAGAATAATTAGAGACAATATCAGCAGCAATATTACGTAGTAATTTATAGTCTTCAATTTGAAACGGATTTTTGGAATAAGATAAACCTTTTTGAGCAATGGATTGAATTTGCTGCGCCCACTCTAACCATTTAGGTTGCATGATTTTTGCTAATTTTTGTAGTTTGAATAATAAAAAATTTTTATCATTAAAGCGATTTAATCTTACAACAACAAGAATGGGAACGGTTGGTGCGTGACACTACAAATTTGATTTTTATCTACAAAATCCTTCAAAGTGTCACACACCCTACAAGTAAAAAAGATGTTAGCCGGGAATATTCACGAGTTAATTGTTAATTACTAAAAAACAACCAACAACTGACAACTAACTTACCAACTTAGGCTTCATTCAAAGCTGCAATACCCGGTAAAGTCTTGCCTTCGAGTAATTCCAAGCTGGCACCCCCTCCAGTAGAAATATGGCTCATTTGATCGGCTAAACCAACTTTTTCCACTGCTGCCACGGAGTCACCACCACCGATGATGGTAGTAGCACCTTTCTTGCTCAAGTCAGCTAAAGTATGAGCAATTGCTTCGGTACCTACAGCGAATTTATCGAACTCAAACACACCCATAGGGCCGTTCCAAATGACTGATTTACAGTCTGCAAGGGCTTCTTGGAACTTTTTAACGGAATCTGGCCCGATATCTAAGCCCATCCAACCATCGGGAATGTTTTCGACGCTGACGGTTTGGGAATTAGCATCGGCAGCGAAGTTATCTGCTACAACGACATCGCTAGGTAATAACAATTCTTTATTTTTCTCTTTGGCTTTAGCAATCAAAGTTTTTGCTAATTCTAACTGATCGTCTTCTACTAAAGACTTACCAACACTCAAACCTTGGGCTTTGTAGAATGTGAAAATCATTCCACCACCGATGAATAGTTTGTCGCATTTATCGAGTAAAGTTTCAATTACGCCGATTTTACTGGAAACCTTAGAACCACCAATAATTGCAGCTAAAGGCTTTTGGGGATTTTCGATCGCGTTTTGTAAGTACTGTAATTCCTTCTCAATTAAATATCCAGCAATGGAAGGGCTGAGATAGTGAGTTACGCCTTCAGTAGAAGCGTGGGCACGGTGTGCAGTTCCAAAAGCATCATTTACGTACAGATCGGCGTTTGATGCTAATTGTTTGGCAAATTCGGGATCGTTTTTCTCTTCTTCACTGTGGAAGCGGACGTTTTCTAATAACAGTACACCTCCGTTTTGCAATCCTCCTACTTTACTTGTGACTTCATCACCAACACAGTCATCGCACTTGACAACTTCTTTGCTCAACAATTCAGAAAGACGTTTAGCAACTGGGGTTAAGCGTAGTTTATCCTTTACTTCACCTTTTGGTCTTCCAAAATGACTGGCTAGAATCACTTTGGCTTCTTTACTAATCAAATCTTGAATTGTGGGTAGAGCAGCTCGGATGCGCGTGTCGTCTGTAATGTTGCCCGCATCATCCAAAGGAACGTTGAAATCAACTCGCACCAAAGCGCGTTTTCCTTGTAAGTCACTTTTAGACAAATTTGCTAAAGTTTTTTTGGACATAGCTAAACTCTCCCGATTACCTTTTTGTTATTGTTTTGAAAGTAGGACTATCAAGATTTTACAGAGTTACGGGGTCAGAGGTGAACTATGTTTAAAACTGTTCTTTTTCCAGTAGACCAAAGTCGCGAAGCAAGGGAAGCAGCAGAGGTAGTTACCGAAATCGTGCAAAAGTACCAAAGTACCTTGATTTTGCTGAGTGTGGTTGAAGTTGCTACCGCTCAAGAATCACCCAGCGATGATGCTATGACATCAGTGAAAAAAGTTGAGCAATTACTCAAAGATGCTCAAGCTTTCTTTTCTTCTGAGGGAATAGAAGCCGAAATTCTGGAAAAAAAAGGTAAACCTGCCTTTGTTATTTGTGATGTCGCTGATGAAATTAAAGCAAATTTGATCGTTATGGGCTGTCGCGGATTGGGATTAACTGATGAAGGTTCTCAGGATAGTGTCACCACTCGCGTGATTAATCTTTCTCCTTGTCCAGTGTTAATTGTGCCGTAGACAGTTAACAGTGAACAGTGAACAGTTAACAGTGAACAGTGAACAGTGAACAGTGAACAGTTGACAGTGGACAGTCAACGGTGAGCTTTGACCTAGATATTGTTTTTGTGGTCAAGAGTTGACAAAGATCGACAGTTGTCAAGGATTTTTGCTATATTTTATGCTTAATTTTTGGTAGAATAAAAAAATATTTCATTTATATCTTGATAAATATGCGAAAACCAAGCATTTATCAAGGATAAAGGGAATAAGCAAATATATTGAAGTGCGGACGGCTCAGCCGTGCAAGCCTGTGGAGGGATAACAGCTCCCATGCTCCCGTTGAAACAGGAAGTAAGAGTTGTAAGAGTCAATGGTGGGGTTGTCCATACTTTACAGAGCAGGAAATGGGAATTTGTGGAGTTGGAATTCATGAAATGCTTTTTCTGACATTTCACATCTTTAAGCTCCATCACTTAATCATTGGTAAAGTAGCAAAAAAGTATATTTCAGTCCCATAAGATTTTTAGTTCATGAAAATCTACTTCCGCTCCACCACCTGGGGTTTGTAACCCCAGACGGGCTGATTTTTTATACAACTTAATCTCTGGCATTCTCGAATAAGGTTTTTTGTAGGTTTAGAGAACTATTAAATTCTGCATGACCATTTTCTGGGACGGGTTTGTGTATATTTTCTAGTAGCAAGTAATTCAAAACTGTCCGAATGACGATAATTGCAGCTAATTGTCCTATATCTTCCCAATTGGGAGTAATGGTAGTTTTGAGAATACTTCCTCCAATCAAAAAGTTTAATCCCAAGGAAAATGAATAACCCATTTGCAATCGGCTTTCTTGAAAGATTTTGGCTGAGGTTGATAAAGATAAAGCATTCTGCAAAAAGATGATTAAACCTTTAATTAGTCCGATAGAAATTACGAAAAGAGCTAATAGTTGACAAGTATTAATTGCTATGCCATTAAGGTTTATAATTAGAGAGTCCATGGTCGTTTATTGGGTGGTGATGGATAACGAACCGTAACTGGTGCAGCTGATTATTAATTTAAAATTGGACATTCATATTTTATGTACATCTGATACACATCAAACATTATAGGTATTTAAGCAACACAATACTCTTGAAGATGAATTAGTTCTAAAGCTAGTCGAGACTAGCTTTTAAAGCCATATTCAAGAATAAGCCAATCAATTTAATAAGCAAAAGTTATTATCTACTAAAGTTTTTCAAACAACTCTGCTAACACTACGTTAGAAAACAAAAAGCCATCGGGATCTTTTAATTGCAACCTTTTATCTCGGATTTTCACCCAATCTTTCTCAAAATAGGGTTGCAATATTTGTACAATTTCCTCAATCTTATGTTCACCAAATTGTTCTGTTAATATTTGCAAATCTACCCCTTCTGCTAAACGTAACCCTAACATTAAGGTTTCTAACAAAACTTCATGGGGCGTTGTAGCCGGAGTATCAATAATACTTCCACCATCCACCCAAGCGTAATATTCTTTGGTTTTACGGGGACGAGTAAAGCGTTTACTCCCAACATAGCTGGCTGCGCCCATCCCAAAACCATAATAAGGGCGGTTTTCCCAGTAAACTCGATTGTGATGACATTGATATCCCGGTTTAGCGTAGTTGGAAATTTCATAATGTTTATAACCCGCGCTGGTTAAAATGTCTTGCCCCATGCGATACATTTTTACTGTTGTTTCATCTGTCGGTAAAGGGCTCGCGCCAGGTTTATAGTAACGCCCAAAAGCTGTACCGGGTTCAATTGTCAGATCGTATATAGATATATGCGTAGGTGCAATTTTAATTGCTTGCTCTAAAGAGTCTTCCCACATATCTAAGGTTTGATGCGGTAAACCGCTTATTAGGTCTATGCTGAAGTTAGAAATCCTTGATTGAAAAATTAAATCAACGGCAGTAAAAATATCTGGTACAGAGTGAAAGCGCCCAGCATATTGCAATAAATTTTCTTGGAAAGCTTGTACGCCCAAACTGATTCGATTTACACCTGCATTTGCATATCCTTGCAAATGTTCTCTATCGAAGGTTCCTGGATCGATTTCCATCGAAATTTCTGCAAATTTGTCAATACCAAATTTCCCATCTAAAACTTCTAATATTCGTTGTAATTGTTGTGTGGAAAGTAATGAAGGAGTACCACCACCAAAAAAAATTGTTTCTAAAGATTTACTATCGGTTGGTGTAGTAGAAATTTCTTGACATAAAACTTCAATATATTGAGAAATTGTACGGGATCTTTCGCCTCTCATGGTATTTCCTACCACATATATGGGAAAATCACAATAAAAGCAGCGTCGCCTACAAAAAGGAATGTGTATGTAGGCAGCACCGATGGAAGCTGAAGCAGTTGAAGTAATAAGTTTATCAGACATTATGAGAAACAATTTAATTTACATTACTAATAATTACAAATGGCTTACAAATAGTAAAAATTAATGAAATATCTACATTTTTGTATAGTTTTACAATAAAAATATGAGAACAAAAAAGCTGAAAATATTTGGTTATAATGATTGCAGATGCTTTATCTCAAGCATGTAGGTAAACTGCAAATATTTTTAAGATTTTTTACCCGGTTATATACCTTCATTACTTGAGTACATCAGGTAATACAGTTGCAGGAAAAAATACAATCATGTTTGACGCTATTATCATTTTCTCATTCGTCCTAGCAGCAACGGGAATAGGTTACTACAGCACCGATTTACTACCTAGCAAGACGCTTGAGGGTGTAACGAACCTGGAAGCTTTACGCTTAGTAGTTGGGGCTTTTGCAGCCATTATCGGTGGTGCTATCGGACTTCGAGTCCAAACCGGATATCGTCGTTTAGAAGCACAAGTCAGAGAATTACCACTCGAAGTAATTTTGACACGTTCAATTGGTTTAGTAATTGGACTGTTGGTTGCCAATTTAATGTTGGCACCCCTATTCTTGCTACCAATTCCTGATGAATTTAGCTTTATCAAGCCATTAATAGCTGTTATGGGTAGTATCACCCTGGCATATACTGGCATGAATTTAGCAGATACTCACGGGCGTGGTTTATTACGATTAATTAATCCCAATACAGTAGAAACGATGGTAGCCGAAGGGACTCTAAAGCCCGCTTATACCAAAATTTTAGATACTAGCTGTATTATTGATGGTCGCATTGAAACGCTTCTAGAAACTGGCTTTTTGGAAGGACAAATTATCGTACCGCAATTTATTTTATTAGAGTTACAACAAGTAGCTGATGCTAGTAAAGATCAAAAGCGAGTGCGGGGAAGACGCGGATTAGAGATTCTGAACCGGATTAAAACAGCTTATCCCGAACGTATTGTAATTAACTCAGTCGATTATGAGGATATTACTACAGTAGATGCTAAGTTAGTTAGGTTTGCTCAAGAAATTAACGCGACTCTGTTAACTAATGATTACAACTTATCGAAAGTTGCTAGCGTGCAGAAAGTATTGGTTTTGAATGTTAATGATTTGGTGAATGCGGTACGTCCAAATTATTTACCAGGTGATAACATTGATTTGAAAATACTTAAAGAAGGCAAAGAACCCAGTCAAGGGATCGGCTATTTAGATGACGGTACGATGGTAGTAGTCGAAGAAGGAAGTAGTTTTGTCGGTGGTGAAGTGCGAGTTGTTGTTACCAGTTCATTGCAGACTTCTGCCGGTAGAATGATTTTTGCAAAACCCCAAGCGTCTGCATTTGCATGAACGTTTGAAGCATATTTTAATCGCCCCTCCGGCACGGGTATGTATGTCTTTTTTGATGCAATCGATGTAGTTTTAACTGCATCGGTTCTTTTTTTGAAGGATTTGTACTAGCATTGTTATACCCACGTCTATGAAGGCGAGTGGTGACTGTTTTTTATACGATCAAAATCTTTCTATAATTTCCGTCTCTGATAAATAAATGGCACGTCGGTTACGTATTAAACTTTGCTCCCTATGCAGTGAATCTGGATCGGTTCTGTATCGAGTGAAGTATCTTGAGGATGGTGATTGGGTTTTTGTATGTCCCCAATGTTGGAAACAAGTTAGTCAAAATAATCCATTTTATATTTATGGTGGAACTTGGAAGGCGAAGAAAAAGTAACTTTTTGCCGAAGCTCAGGGAGTTGCTCAATTCCCAGCTTGATGATTAATTGAGTGAGAGGGGGGAGAGAGGCCACAGTGAGGAGTTAGGAGTTAGGAGTTAGGAGTTAGCGGTAAGAAGTAAGGAGTAATAAGGAATTACGATGGCTTCGCCCATGCCCTTGGGGCTTATTGCTCTGGGTTTTATAGTAAGTAATTAGCCGGACTTGATATAAACTGATAAGTCGGGAGGGAACTAGGTTCGATTAAGCTACAGATGAAAAAGGCTGCTACTATTCCGCAAGAAAAGGAAACAGCAAAAAAATATCAAGCTCTTGCAGAAACTTTCAAACAAAGTTCAGAGCAGAACCAATTTTATGTAAAATCAATATTTTGGCTTAATTTGTCAATCAAACAGAAATAAACTTAACAATTTTCAATGCCCCATGCCCTGTATCCAATATCCAATTACTTATTTCGATCAACTCGACTTTCAATTACCTGCTGAATAGATTCTGGTACTTGAGTGAGGAAGTTATAACCTGTCTCAGTTTCGAGTTCATCAACTGAAACTAAATATCTCTTCCAGTCATCGCTGGTATTTTGACGATTGGTTACGTTTACAGCTATAACTCTTGTATTTTTAGATATTCCTCTGATACCCACTCCCGGCTTATCTAATACCACAATTACTTTCCATGTGGATCTAGGTGCGGTAACTTGCTTATTTCTACCAATTTTTCTGGAATTACCGTCAACGCCAGCAATAATATAAAGTTCTTTACCTTGCTTCACCAAATACCGACAGTATTCTTCTAATTCACGCCATGCACCCCGGTTGTTATCGGGAGTTTGCGGGACAATATTGGTCATTAAGAAAGTAGCTGAATTATCTTTCACAGTTGCCGTTCTATCGGCAGAAGGAACCACATGTCCACGGTCGTACCCGCTACCAGTGTAATCACTTGGTTTAACGCGATACCAGTCTGATGGTAGAGAATCATCGACACGAAAATCATCTAGACGTTCAACATTCCCCAACCAATTTTTATTAAGTTGCCAAGCTGCCCAGTTTGGCGTACGATTATCGCGATTGTATGATAAAGCGTATTGGGGTCTTAGGATCAAATAATTGTTCGGATTTTCGACCGCATTACTGGGATTACCCATTGCTAAATGAGGGCTGACTGGTTTTGTCTGTAAAAGTTGACAGCCAGTAATTAAGGCGATCGCGAATATGGGAATAAAAAAAACTAGTTTTCGTTTCACAATAGTTTTTGGAAGTTGCTGTTTGAAATTATTCCATTCTAATGCTGCCTTTGAAAAGGGGAGATTTTACACTCTAAATGCTTTTATAGAGTGTATTGGATTTTAACAGTGAACAGTGAACAGTGAATCTGTCTTCCTTCGTTTTAATCTATAGCCTTATTGAAAAGCATTCCCCAAAGTATTATGCGACAAAACTCCTGCACCGCTACAGCTAATTATCCATTAGGCATTACAGCAAGATGAACTAACATCAACTGCTTGCTGTCGTCAAGTGTCTTCAGTAAGGGACTTTTAATTGCCTTTTTAGCTATCATGATTTGAACTTCTAATGGCAAGTTTTCAAAGTCTATTTCTTGCTTACGACGATTATCTTTTTCCGGACAATACCATTCGTATTTAACTGTGAAATTAGCATGTAACGACCATTTACTAATTGCTCCATATTTGAGATGAGTAAGGTCTTTGGTACAAGTTACGATAAGTTGTGATTGCATTTCTACTGAAATATTCATAAATCTAAATTAAGTATTACGCTTGACTTCCATAATTGGGAAGAAGCTAATCATTATATTGTCATGTTAATGTGACAATAAAGTGACTTTTTATAATGAAATGAATAGGCGTACAATTACACTGTCTTTACATACAAATTGATGACTAGTTATTATATAGACTAGTAATCAATTTGGTTTTTAATGCTTAGATATTCATCTATTTTAAACTATATCTATTAAGTTCAAAATTATTAAATAATTAGGTTATGTTATATATCCTATTTATGAATAAAGCAACGGCACCGTAATTTAAATAATCATGGATAATACCTCTACTTTTGATTCTTCTTAACCATAGCAAAAATACATAGGTAGTTGTCAAATGTTTGATAGAATCTTTTTATTACTTCAGTAAAAAAAAATCAACTAATTACACAAGCAAATATATGTATTTTCAATGTTTTTTAATATATGTAACTTTTTCAACAGGAGCTAACAGGTAGTTTATAGTCGGGATTAATTGCCTAAAATCATGAAAATAGCTCTTTTATCATAAAAAAGAGGTGTAAATAAGGTTTAGAGAGTAAATTTTACATATTAGATATAAATTACACAGCCTTTATGACAATTTTTTGGTCATACGGACTCATCGCAACTCTACTTCTCCTTATATAAAGTACTGTTGCTGAAGCCGATAAGAGATAGTACTCACTACAGTTAAATTTAATTTTCGTAAATTTCTAACGGTAAATTATCAGGGTCTTTAAAAAATGTGAATTTTTTTCCAGTAATCTCATCTAACCTAATATCTTCTACAGCTACACCCTTTGATTCTAAATCACGAACGCTTGATTCTATATCATCAACTTCAAACGAAAGATGTCTTAAACCACAAGCTTCTGGATTGCTAGGTCTTTGTGGTCGATTAGGGAAAGAAAAAAGCTCAATTTGGTCGTTTTCTCCAACTCGTAAATCTAATTTATAAGAGTCTCTTTGCTTGCGAAATGTTTCCTTTATAATTCCAAAGCCTAAAACTTCTGTATAAAACTTTTTGGAAAGTTCGTAATTCGAGCAAATAATTGCTACGTGGTGAATTCTATTGAGTTTCATTAAGAGTAATGAGTAAGGAGTAAGGAGTAAGGAGTAATGAGTAAGGAGTAAGGAGTAATAAGTAATGAGTAAGGAGTAAGGAGTAAGGAGTAATGAGTAAGGAGTAAGGAGTAAGGAGTAATGAGTAAGGAGTAATGAGTAAGGAGTAAGGAGTAAGGAGTAAGGAGTTTATTACGAATAACTTAGTTTCTTCTCTCTTGTTTATCTTCAAAATTCTCTTTTTTTCCTAACTTTCTATTTCCTATTCCCTATTCCTTATTCCCAATATACAGATTAAGAATCTTTTAATGTAGTTTTAGAAACGATTCTGGTTTTCTTTTTATCAGCTTCTGATAATTCTTCTCCAGCTTGTAAGCGGGTAGCAGAAGTTTGTAAAACTGTTGCTGCACTGTTGTCTCCCATTTGCAAAGCTGTTTTCGCTGCGGTTTGCAACATGGTAGCAGCTCCGGCTCGATCGCCTTGTTGGAGTTTCGCTTCTGCAAGCTGGGTTTGCCGATACTTCGCTAATGCAAAAATATAAGGTTGAACTTGTGGATTAATTGTAGGTTGATATTCTCTAACTACATTAATTTCTACGGGGATCGTTTCTGAAAGTAACCCTGTTATGTTGGCTGCTGGATCGTCATAACGAACTTGTAGCTGAGCTATAGTATGAGTGCCTTGTGGTAATTGTCCCAGATAAATATTTGCTAAAACTGTTCTTTTGCTATCCTTCATTAAGTCGCCTAAACGCACGGCGAAACGTCCATCTGCTTCTTGTTGCACTGGTAATTCTATAGTATCGGGAAATACTTGTGCAACTGGTTTAAGTTCAGCTAACCGTAGTTTGGGCATAAAAGAAAATAACAGATAAGCATTAGTTAAACCGACAGTTTGAATGCGGCTAAACAACTGATTAAACTTATCCTCAGCTTCCTCTGGTTGTGCGATATGAGACAATCTACCACCGCCAGCATCCGCAATTTGTTCGAGAACATCTTGGTTCCAATTATCGCCAAATCCCAGAGAATTCAAGGTTAAACTGTAGTCAACGGCTAGTTTGGCAAATTTTAG
>JBHJJJ010000169.1:0-12214 GCA_050042755.1 Rivularia sp. (in: cyanobacteria) | reverse complement strand
ACCCATATCCCTAAAAATGCTAACCACCCCGCAAAAATCCAGAAAAAATTGTCAGTGTTAATCTTTCTACTTAATAAGATTTGCACTATTACATAAAGTATAGTCAGAGCATCCAAACCACCCGCAAAAGCAGCCGGTACTTGTTGTGCGGAAAAAGGATCTAAGGAACTACGTAAAATTAATAAAGTTAATACAGCTTGGTCAAATCTAGCAAAAAAGAATACTAGTACAGCGATTACACCTAAAAGCAAACCAATATAAATAGGTATCGCACCAGCCCCAAACCCTACAGCTACACCAATTACAACACCTGCCAATCCCACCAACAGTGACGATAAAAAAGAAGGATTTAATTCTTTATGATTTAACATTTTCAGTTCTCAATCACTTTTTGTTAGGGAATGGAGAGCAGTTGTAGAGACTTCCGCAGTGCTACGTCTGTTATTGAGCTCGCGGAGTTAAGAACTCGCGGAGTTAAGAGTAAGAAGTAAGAAGTAAGAAGTAAGAAGTAAGAAGTTAGGAGTTAGGAGTTTTGACTTTTAACTTCTCCCCATCTCCCCATCTCCCCATCTCCCCCTCTCCCCCTCTCACCGACTCCTCCCCCCAGAAGTCAAACTTCTTGTCTGTTGGTAACTGTTATCCGGATAGCGGTAATATTTTTCTGTCAGATTGGACATTCCATTAACTACAACTCCTAAAATCGATATCTGATTTCCAGTTAATTCCGATACTGCTCTTTGGAGCATTTCTTTATTCGTAAAACTAGGTCGTGTGACTAAAACTACTCCATCACTCTGCTTTGCCAAGGTCGATGCATCAGCACAAGCACTTATAGGAGGCGTATCTATGACAACTAAATCGTATTCTTTTGCTGCCTCTTCTAGAATCGATTTCATCACCACCGATTCTAATAACTGCGAAGGTCTTCCGTGCAATTCACCGCAAGTCAATACATCTAAATTCTCTATATCTGTTCTCTGTATCGAATTAGTAAAACTTCTGGTACCCTCAACTATCTCAGTAATCCCTGGTTTTGGTGGTAAATTAAACAAAGTATGCTGAACTGGTCTGCGTAAATCTGCATCGATTACTAGTGTTTTTCGAGACAGCATTGCTGATACAGCAGCTAAGTGGGAAACTACTACCGATTTGCCTTCACCAGAAATAGTGCTGCTAACAACAACTTTGTGCAACTCATCATCACTGCGAAACTCCAAAGTTTTAAACAGCATGCGATAAGGCTCCACCAAACCAACTTCATCTAAAAATCTGTCAGCGGGTTCTAAAACCAGAGTTTTTCCAGGTAAACGGGGTAGTACTCCCAACAATGGTAAACTTAATAATTCTTCTGCTTCCCTCGCATCTCTTAGGGTGTTATCCATCAATTCAAGCAGCAAGATAACGCCAGTAGCTAAAATACCCCCAAAAATCGTCGCAATAGCCAAAATTACAGCTTTTTTTGGTGAAGCTGGCAATTCTGGAACTTTAGCTTCTTCTATAATGCGAATATTGCTTACCTTTTGCGCTTGAGCAATCCTTGCTTCCTCTAATTTACTTTGGAGAAACTTTAAACTTGAAGCAGCTTCTTCCCGTTGGCGGATAATTGTAGTTAAAGGTTGCTGTTTAATTGGTAATTGAGCTAAACGAGTTCTTAAATAAGAAGTTTGTGCTTGTACGGTTGCCAACTTTTTCTGAATAGACAAACGTTCAACTTCATTCGTAATCAACTTAGAAGTCAACTCCTGAGAAAGTTCGTCAGATGCAATCTTATTTGAAGCAACAGCTTGATTTGAGGATGATACCCTCGCTAACTCTTGTTGGTACATCTGACGGAAAGCATCCCGTTTTTCTATCAACTGTATTAATTCAGGATGGTTGGAAGTAAACCGCAAACGCGCTTCGAGCAATTCCTGTTCCAACTGTGCTAAAGTAGCTCGCATTTTAGTAACTTCTTCATCCATACCGCTGCGTACCGAAGAATAAGCACTACGCAAACTACCAGCATCTGTAATTTTTCGTAAAGAAGCTCCCTGCGATCGTGCTTGTGAGAGTAAAGCGGTTAAAGTTCGTTCTTGTTGTTCGAGAGATGCTAAATTTTCGACTAAAGATTCAGTTTGTTCTGTAAAGGAAACAATACCGCTGGCTTGTCTATAATGATTTTCTGCCGCTTCAGCTTGTTGCAATTTCGCCCTAGCAATGGGAAGTTGCTTATTTTCCAAAAACTCCTTTACTTTTGTAGCTTCGGAACTGATAGCTTTAATATCGTAGTCAACCATTGCCTGAGATACGGCATTAAGTAGCGAAGCCGCTAAAGTTCTATTCTTATTTTCGTAGCTTAATTGGAGAATATTAGTTGCAGGGACTATTTTGACGCTCAAGTTTTTACGTAAATACTCCGTAGTCAACTTGTCTTCACCAAAAGTCTGCTTATCATTCCCTTTGTAAAAGTGAAAAATCTCAATTGCCTTCTCCAAAACCCGTTGCGACTTCACCAACTCAGCCCTATCCGCTAAGGGACTAGATCCACCAGGTATAGCATTGCCAATATGAGTTAAATCTCTACCCAACTCAGAAACACTCACCTGTTTTTCATCAAGGATCAACCGTGTCGAGGTTTCATAAACGCGCGGTGCAACACTCAAATAAGCAAAAGCCCCACCAATTACCGCAACAAAAGTAGCCAGCGCAGGCACACTTCGCCGCTTTAAAACCATTAGTAAGGATGAAATACCTTTGTCCATTTTGATAGTTGTTAGTTGATGGTTGATAGTTGATGGCTGATAGTTGATAGTTGATGGTTGATGGTTGATAGTTGTTGGTTGATAGTTGATCTTTTCTAATTTTTAAATAGGAACCCTTCTGTTGATTCTTAACCACTAACCACTAACTACTAAATGGTCGATCTTTTCTAATTTTTAAATAGGAACCCTTCTGTTAATTCTTAACCACTAACTATTAACCACTAACCACTAACTACTAACTACTAATCTTTTTCCCTATTCCTTAAATACTCCTGCCAATCCCTTTTCAGATTTTTTGGTATTAACTTCCGAAGGTAATTCCAATAGGGTTTTATATAACTTTAAGGTTTGGTTTGTAATGCAGTCCCAACTATAGTTGACGTTTACATACTTTTGTGCATTATGGGCCATTGCTGCCATATGAGTTGAGTTTTGGGTAACCCAAGATAGTTCGTTAATAAAAGATTCTAGAGAACCAGCTTCAAAAAGCCGACCTCGCCTCCCTGCAATTAATTGCTGATGAGGTGGAATGTTGCTTGCTAATACCGGAACACCCTCGCGCATTGCTTCTAACATTGCCATCGGTAGTCCTTCTACATCTGAAGGTAGGACAAATAACCCAGCTCCCCGGACAATTTCGGCTAAACGGGTTCCTCGGAGTTCCCCTGCAAGTATTATTTTACGGTCTCGTGCAACTGTGTTTAATAACTTTGAGGTAAAAGATTTTGTATTGCTAACACCTCCGGCTAAAACAAGCTTCCAGTTGGATGGCTGTAATTTTCTGAAGGCTTCCACAAGTAATTCGGGACGTTTTTCTGGTACCAATCGACCTAGAAATAACATATACTGACTCCGTGTAAGACCCAACTTTCTACCGTAGGCAAAATCTGGATCGGACCTTGTATAGCTAGCTGGTGCTGTAGGAATATATACAGTTTCTCTTCCGTAGGTTTGTAAAAAATAGGTCTTTAGTGCATCAGACACTGTAATTATTCCATGAGCGTAACGTACAGCTGTTTGTTCGCCCATTTGAATCAAACGGGTAGAAAAATTACCCCATTTTGCCCGTTGCCAGTCTAATCCGTGACAGGTAACGACAATTTTTGACTTAGTTGCAATTCTCGATAAGCTTGTAAATAAAGATGGACCGAGAGCTTGAAAATGAACGATATCGTATTTCTTGCCAGTGGTAGCTAATGCTCCTAGTGCAGAAGTAATAAAAGCATCTACCCCTCTCATACCTACATCAGGTAAAGAAATAACTTTAACGCCCTCATAATCGTAGTTCTCGAACCAAGAACTATTGGTATAAGAAGAGCGCGCAAATAAATCCACACTATGACCTTCTTGAGCTACCATGCGTGGATAAACTTCCGCACAATAATGCTCAACTCCCCCCTGTCTGGGAGGTAGGCCTTTTGCACCAATTACAGCAATTTTCATTTTTTGCTCGTCTTTGCTCTCAATTGAGTTTAAGTAAGCGCCATGGGCATTTGCGATTGTTCTAAGCGTTGCTCCCAACGTTGCCACATTTGACTGTAAACTTGATTAACTACAGTGCTTGCAGCATAAGGTGCAGCGCCCTTTACGCAAGATTCAACCGGATAATTCTCTGGATGCATCACAACTTGACGCAAAGCCGAAGCGATACATTCAGGTGTTCGCGTTGGACAAACAACCCCATTATCCTCAGACAGTAACTTTGGAGTTTCACCAGCTTCTGTGGTTACGATTGGGGTTCCGCAAGCAAGCGCTTCTAAAACCACAAATGGTAATCCCTCAAAAGCACTGGTTAATACAACTGCATTGCAAGCGCGATGTAGTTCGGATAGTTCTTTTTGTGGAACTATTCCCAGCATTGTTACTTGCTTGCCCAGCCCTAAAGAACTAATTTCATTACGTACTTTAGCTACCAATTCACCCTCACCTGCTATTAACAAGTGAATGTTCGGCTCGTCTAATGCTTTAATAGAACGTATTCACAATAAGGGATCGTTTTGCGGATGGAGCCTTCCAGCGAACAACACAATCCAGGTATTTTCGTTAAGGTTCAATTTGTTTGCTAACTCCCGCCTTTGGCGATCGCGTAGAGAACTGGACACTGGATAAAATACTTCTTCATCAAAAGTATTGTTCAACAAGCTTACTCTGTCTGACAGATTGGGATAACGCTGCCTATAGAGTTCCATCGAGTCGCTATTACAGGAGTAAATATGGTCAAACTGTCTAACCAATAGCCGCTCTAAAGCAAAGTAAGCTGGAGGAAATCGTCGCCAAAGAATTGCATTTTTATCATTCGCAGATGTCATCTGCTTTTTAATATCGTTCTGAATAAATAGGGTTTTCTCCCCTTTCCACTTCAAAGTGGCTAAAGTCGGCTCCAGTCTATAAAAATGCATAAAATCAGAGGCATAGCAACGCCCCATCATCGCAGCCGTATATTTAACCGTGGTGGGGATCGCACCTCTAATGTTATCGTCTTCAACCACAAATAAAGGCAGAAAATCAATCTCTTTCCCTAGAAAATCTCTTTTATACCATCTATCTAAAGGCTGGTTTTTATTGTCTGCCGTTCCAACAAGTCTCACCTCAAACTCGTCGCTGGCATACTTGATAAAAGTACTGATTAATGTCTGTATTCCTCCAATCGTTGTATTCCATGGATTGTATTGGTAAAAAATTGTTAAAACAGGCTTACGCATTTCTAACCATCCCCCACGATAATATTAAGCACGCAAATGCTTTTTGACCTTCGCGTGACAATAGTAACTACCTATTATTCTCAACTTGTTTATAAATAGTATTTTTAGCGAAAATTTGACTCCTACCATAGCAGTATTTTGCAGTTATTTAATTAATTCAATCTTGAAAGCAATTTCAATTATCCTTTATCAGTTGAGTACAAGTACACACCACTTCATGAACTAAATGTAAAGTTACTGCTATTTCGGCATATAAAATTTATCACACTTTTAAAATCGTAGTATCAATGAACTTCAAAATAACTTAACCTAGACTAATCTTTATAAAAACTTTATCCATTTTGTATAAAATATGTCATAAAAGAGCAGCAAGTATGCTCAGATACAATATTTTCTATAAATGGAAATCAAATCAATTAAGATCGACCCAGAAACTTTATCATATCTTAATATACAATTCAGTAAAAACCACCAGTCCGATTCAATTTGTTTTAACCAATAGAAAAGTCAAATATCCCACAAATAGCTAAGTATAAACCATCCTTATCTAACCTTCGACATGTAACAAAGACTTCACCACAAAGGGTTAAAAGTGAACTTGATATCTGAGGTTATTCGCGAACGGTTCGGCTGTCAAATTAAATTATCGATGGAGATTTTGACAAACTGCAATAAAAAAAATCACCTGATAAACTAAGTAAACTTAGAAAAAAAAAATCAGAATAAGACAGTATTTATTTGCAAAATTAGTATTATTTACAACAAAATATGTAAGTATAATTCTGCTTTTTCAGTCAGCTTCAATATTAGGACTTAGCAAAAAGGCACATTTTGATTGTAGGGTGCGTGACACTTACTAAAATTGTACAGGTAATAATAAGGCTTGTGGTGTCAGGCAGGAACTAGTACATCGCGGCAGAAATAACACAACCATTTCAAATTGCTCAAAAGCCTACTCAATAAGTTTTTTGACTTTTGATTTTTCAATTCCGCGCAGCAGTACTAGGTATCGTAACAATTCCGTAAGCCCTGAGCATATTAAATATATTTCTTAGCTATTGTTAACTCAGTATTTAAGGACAATTTTGTAAAAAATAGTCATTAGATACCTTATCTTTCGGGTAGCAAATTTAATATTTTACCCTAGATGTATCTAAGCAATATTATTGTTGCCTAAAACACATTGAATGTATATAAAAGTACTTCCAATACAAGTAGAATTATTTTAAGAGAAGAAAATTTAAATAACTATCTATAGTATTGATTAGAATATCTTTTATAAGTTTTTTAAATGTTGTTTCAAGTCAAGGAGTAAAACGGTGTTAACGGAGACTTCAAGTATTTATGGTATGTCGATATTTTTAAGTGATAGTCGTAGCTCACCCAAGTATGGCGGTTTTCGGTAGAATACAATACAAATCTTGCCTAGTACTCCACCAAACCAAAATTGCAGGGTGAAGTTAGTGAGTAGTGAGTAGTAAAAATTAACCCGGGCAAAGTAGAAAAGTAGGGAATTGACGGGCACCCATGACGCTCCCCAACCTGCCTGTCGGCGAGGATGGGGTATTCGGTGGTTTTGAGAAAAAAGAGTCTTGGAGTTTATAGATAAAACTCTCTGTGCTCCCCTATGAATTGTTAAGATTTGGATTTAGCTTCCAAATTTTCTAAACGACTAATAAGTTTTTGATTTTGCTGTTTAAGTTGTTCAAGTTCAGAACGTAAATCGTTTACCGCCCTATCAGATGAAGTCTTTTGAGCCACTTTCTTAATTTGGTCTTCAGCATAGCGACGCACACGCCCATCTGGGGTTTGTTCGGCTAAAGTGCGTAAAATTCCAATAGCTTTTTTATGTTCCATTTGCCCCAGTGCTGTTGCTACCGCAATTTGGGTTAAAAAGAAAGTTTCCTGAGAAAGTTTGCTTAACCTTTCCAAAATCCTTTCCACATTTACGGTAGTTTGTGCGACAGATCTTTTTCCTAAAGCGCGAATTGCTCCCAAGCGCAAAGGTTGCGGTACACCTAATTTGGTGTAATCTAAGATTAAATTTAAAGCCGCCTCTGAAGTTTTGAATTCGGCTAAACCTGCGATCGCACCATTTCGTACCACTTCATTCCAACCGGCTTTTGATTGCAAAATATTTTCTAACAGCTTTAATGCTTCAGCTTCCTTCTGTTTATCTTCTCCCATTGTCGCAGCAATCAAACCGATGGAAGTCGCAGCAGTAGCTTCAGCATAGTAACTATCATCCTCAGCGGTGAGAAATTTTTTCAAAGCTTCATAGCTAGAGTTAGTTTTGATTTTACCAAGAGCTTGTGCTACAGCTCGTCGTACGTAAGGATTGTCATCTGACAAATACTCAACCAGAATATCAAAAACTTGGTCTAAATTAACTTCTGCAAGCTGCTTGACAAGTTCTACACGCACTCCCCAAAAAGCATCATTTTTTAACGACTCCGATAATGCTTTGACAACTTCCAATCCACCCTTTTTTGCCAAAGCTTCCGCAGCATAAATCCGTGAAACAGAATTTGTATCGTGTAGTAACTGCGCTTTTAACTCCGGTATGGGATATTCCAAAACAACAGTTTTCAGGTAATGATTGCCCACATCAAAGCTGATAAAATCGGGTTTTTTCTCTACGGGGAAGTAAAAACTTTGCTCCTTCTGGTTTACCCGCACCGTAAAAACTTTCAAGTCGTCAGTTCGATCTATATAGCCCAAACCGATGGGAATTCTTAAATCAAACAAACTTTCGTTATTTTTATCCTCCGAAGTTACCTGAGTTTGGGTAACCGTCACTTTCGCCAGATTTGCATCTCCATCCCAAGCATAAGCAACTTTAAAATCTGGATGTCCCCCACGATACACATATTGGTCGAAAAGAAAAGTTAAATTACGACCAGTTGCTTTTTCAATTGCTCGTAATAAGTCTATGGTTTCCACAGTTTGGTGAGCATTATCCTTAACAAACGTAGCCATAGCTCGCCAAAACAAATCTTCTCCCAACCGATCTCGCATCATATGATATACACATGACCCTTTTTCATAAATATGGCGATCGTACAGCTCAATCGCTTCTCGATAAACATGGGTTACCATGGGACGACGATAGCGACTTCTATCTTCAGCAATATAACGGCGTGCTTGCTGCAAACGATAGTAATCCGCTGCTTGAGAACCATATTCATGTTCAGTCCACATCACCTCAGAGTAAGAAGCCATCCCTTCCTTAACCCAAGCATGGGACCAATGTTTAATTACTACTAAATCACCAAACCACTGATGCGCCAATTCATGAACAACTAAACTTTCGGCGTTACGGTTATCAACGACTGCTTTTTCATCGAGCAAGCATCGATCGGTTAACAGCGTAGTAGAAGTATTTTCCATTCCCCCAAAAATGAAGTCATCAACGCAGACTTGAGCGTATTTAGGGAAGGCATAAGTGTAACCATATTTTTCGCTGAGAAACTCCATCATTTGAGGAGTTTTACCCATAGTGCGTTTAGCATCTTCTTCCCGCCCCTTTTCTACGTAGTAGGTAACGGCTTTATCATGCCATGTATCCTTTATCTCCGCAAAATCACTCACAGCAAGAGTCATCAAATAAGTAGGATGAACCTGTTTTTGGGACCAATGATAAATTTTAAATTCATTATTTTCCCCATCTTCGGAGGTAGCAACTAAGGTACCGTTGGAAATCGCCATCATTGCTTTAGGAACCCTTACCCGAATTTCTGAAGTGGATAATTGCCCGGGATAATCAAAGCAAGGAAACCAAAAACGTGAATCCTCGTCTTCTCCCTGAGTCCAAACTTGAGTCGGTTTATTGGGATAATGTTCGTCTGGTTGAATAAAATAAATACCGCGTTGGGGCTTTTCTACGGAATAAGCTATTTTTATTTCAACTTCCTTGTTAAATTGAGTCGGAGAACTAAGTTCGATATCTAAATGTTCGCCATCATAATCAAACTTCTGTGGAGTTTCTCCCACAGCAACCGACTCAATATTTAAGTTGACAGCATCCAACTGTAAGCGATTTACCCCGTTGCGTATCGGTACTAAAGTTATTTTACAACTACCAGATAGAGTTTGATTGGGTATATCCAAACTCAAATCTAAAAAAATATGCTTTACCTGTCCTGGTCTATCTGGATTGTACTGGGGCTTTGCTCCCGGTAAAACAAAAGATTTGTGGCGTTGATTTTCGGTATCGAAATGTGACTTCAACATCGATGTCTATCTACCTTCTATTGCGAACTATTCTTACTGAATGCTGAATTTTAATTTGGAAAAATAACAATTGCGGGGCGTTTTATCACTCAACAATAAAGTGGCGCTTACTTGATACACTCCCCTACCTTAAAGCGCATTACCTATTTTACGTCTTAACGGTTTTTTCCTGAGTCGAAATACTTCAGGCTGGATTTATATAGATTAGAATTATTTGTCACTAATACTCAAATTTTAATTGATATGACAAAAATTCGTTGATGATTTAACACGTTATCTTGGTAAATTTTGCCAAATTTCTAAACCTATAGTGTGTAGAATTACTAATTTTATCAGTAAATACCGATAATCTGTTAGATGAAATATGAAGTATGGAAGGTGAAGGAAAAATTCCTATGGAAACCCTTGACGTTAGCCAAAGCTAAAAGGGCACCCATAATATTTTTTTTAAGAAGAAAAAATATTATGGGAACCCTTCACATAGCGCTTAGATGTTCCTTAAAACCTAAATAGTGCAAGGGTACCTCAATTACTGAGGCGATGGGCTAAGGCGCACTCAGGCAGTGAAAAAAGCATAATTACAATTCTTAATCAATATTTCTGTTGAATTTAAGAAATATGAACCATAATTTGCACTCAGGCTAACTCTCAATTCCTACCTGTTAACTTTTTATTTCATTACTGCCAACTTATTAAAAAATACTGTAATGTCTAAACTTAAGCCTAAATTTTTAATTCCTGCTATCGGTGCTGCTGTAGTTGTAATTGGCGGTATCGCAATTTATTCATATTTGAAAGGCGGTCCATCTGGGGGTATTTCTGATGCTGCTGCTAGTGCTAAACTAGTTCCAGATGATGCGATAATGGCAACTTATATTGCCACAGATCCACAAGTTTGGTCAAAATTGGAACAGTTTGGTACACCCGAAGCCCAAAAATTGGTAGCCGCGGGGCTAAAGAGCTTTAATGAAACTTTGTCAAGTGATGATAGCATTTCTTACGATCGAGACCTAAAACCTTGGGTTGGTGGTGTCATGGTAGCCGTATTACCGCCACCAAAAGTCCAACCCGCGCAAAATAAACCCCAAGCATCGGCAGCAGAGCCGAATATCTTGATGGTGGTGGGAATTAAAGACAAAGTAGAAGCCCTAAATTTCGCCAATAAACTCAAGCAGCAGAAAGGCGTTAAAAGTAAAGAAATCAAGTATAAAGGTCAAGCAATCCAAGAAACCAAAGGTAAAGTAAGTACTACCTATAGCACTATATTAAAAGATCGCGTATTATTTGCTCCTTCTCAAAACGCCATACAGCAAGCGATAGATACATCTAAAGGAGAACCTTCATTTCTGAATAAACCAGGAGCTTCCCAAGTTATAGGAAATAACCTGAATTTGGAGAATACATTAGCACAAGTTTATGTACCTGATTACCCGGGTATGATGAAGCAGTTAATAGCGAACAATCCACAAGTACAGCAAATACCTCCGCAAACCCTAGAGCAGTTGAAGCAGATAAAATCCGTTGGTGGGGGCATCGGTGTTGATGAGCTTGGATTACGAGTTAAAGCAGACACTAACCTAGATTCTCGATTAGTAAAATATCACTACGAAAAAACACCAGGTAAAGTATTATCTCAACTTCCCCAAGGTACCATAGCTGCCCTCAGTGGAGGAGGTATCAGTAAATGGTGGACGGCTTTTGCAGAACAAGCAAAAGACAATCCGGATCTTAACATAATGCTGACTCAAGTACGGGGACAATTAAAATTTGTCGATATCGACTTAGATAAAGAAATATTTGGTTGGATGGATGGGGAATTTGGTATAGCTGCTATTCCTACAACTCAAGGATTATTAAGACAAATTGGTTTCGGCGGTGCATTCCTATTTCACACTAGCGATCGCAAAACAGCGTCAGCCACATTTAGCAAACTAGACAATCTCGCCAAAGCCCAATCAATCAAAATAGCCCAAAAAGACATCGAGGGCAAACAAATCACAGAATGGCAAATACCCGGGCAAGGTGCATTACTAGCTCACGGTTGGTTAGATGAGGGAACCGCACTACTAGCGCTAGGTGGCTCCAAAGCTGAAACACTTACTCAGAAAGGCTTTCAACCCCTTAATAGCAGTGAAAGCTTCCAAAATACAACAGCAACTTTACCACAAGAAAACGGCGGTCATTTCTACCTAGATCTGGAAATAGCCCTGCCAGTGGTAAATCGTCTCTTCCCACCACCAGCAGAAGCAACCGTCATCCTCAACTCCATTCGCGGAATCGGCGTTACTGCCACCAGCCCCAACAAATCCTTAACACAAATGGAAATGTTATTAACACTAAAACGTAGAAAATAGGGCATGGGGAGTTAGGAGTTAGTAGTGAGTAGTGAGTAGTGAAGAGTGAGGAGTGAGGAGTTAGGAGTTAAGAGTTAGTAGTTAAAGAGCCGGAATTAGCAATTAATAATTCTCCCTATCTCCCCATCTCCCCATCTCCCCATCTCCCCATCTCCCCATCTCCCCATCTCCCCATCTCCCCATC
>JBHJJJ010000168.1:0-9270 GCA_050042755.1 Rivularia sp. (in: cyanobacteria) | reverse complement strand
AAAATTCGCAAAACCGCTAAGGGGTCTGCTATTGGTGAAAACCAAAATACCCAGCCCCCTTTGCTTTGCTTAAAATCGTAGGAGGGTGCTATTGCTAAAAGCATCATTGAACGAATTAGCAATAAAAATAGGTTCAGGGATAGGAGAAGAAGAGGGGGGGAGGGGGAGAGGGGGACAGAGGGAGAAAGGAATAACAATACAAGTGCGATTATTAGGGGTAAACCTTGCACTGATAGGAGTAACCATAAGTCTCCCCAAATTTGAGCGCGGGAGGATGCGTCTTTGAGATCGAGGCTTCTTCCCCATTCTTTCCAGGTTTCTTTTGCGCCTTCGTACATCCGTACTTTCAGCACTTTCGCTCCATCTAAGAAACCAACTTTAAACCCAGTTGCAGCTATCTGTCTTGCTAAGGTGACATCATCGCAAAATGAACCTTTAGCGCTGGTATAACCATCTACTTTTTCTAAAACCGAACGGCGACACAGAAAACACTGTCCATTAGCCATTACTCGCTCTGATACTTGCGTATTTACACCAGCAGAGTCAAATCTATAAAGTAAAGTCATTAACAGCGCTGGTTGAAGCAAAGATTCACCTGGATACTTAAGAATGAATCGAGGAGACAGGGAAACGAGATCGTAATCTCCTGATAATGCAGCTTTAACTAAGCCAGTAACCAAACCAGGATGAGCTTGGGTATCCGCATCCATTCCCAAGAACCATTCACTATTAGGAGAAATATTCAAAAAGCCATTGTGTAAAGCCCAAGGACGACCTACCCAATCTGGTGGTAAGGGATCGTCCGTAATCAAGCGAAAGCGTGGATCTTTCTCAATCGTTGCTTTTACCAAGTCGGGGGTACCATCTTGAGAATTACTATCTACAACGATGATTTCCCGAACTTCATAACTTTGTTTACTTAACCCAGTTAGTAGGGGGCTAATACGTTCGACTTCGTTGAGAGTCGGAACAACTACACTAACCGTTCCCAAAAGTTCTGGCGTTGGACTTTGGGGTTGGATCGGAGGTTGACGTAAAGCTCCCTTTAGTAGACGCGACAGCAGAATAAATACTGCTGGTACCTGAATAAGTAAAATTAAAAGCGAGATACCGCTTAAGAACTCCTGCATTATTGACCAATATATTGCATCGTTACTTTACAGCAACTTTGAGAGAAGCAACCGCAACTTCTGAAGTTGAATTTTTCATACCATCAAAATAAGACTCTGGTGCCACTGCACTTTTCAACCATAAAATTACACATGGAACAACACCCAAAATTAAACCCAAAGTCACTGGGATAACGAAACCATCTCCCAAACTTAACCCTGCAGCAAAAAGAAAATTACTTAAATAAACAATTAGAGGTAAAACTAATTGATTGCGCCATAATTTAATTGGGTTATTTCTCCATATCAAAGCCGCAACACTCATAAACAGTGCGCTAGTACCAAACCATCCAGCATAGTTTCGGTAAGGTGTTCCGAAGAAATCTCCCGGTGTTTCCCAATACCAGAAAGGAAGAGCAGTTTGACTCATAGCCGGTTCAAGAGCAAAATCCCAACTTGTGAAGAGTAAAGCACCAATGGCGATCGCGCCGATATGGCGAATCAAAGTCGGTTTTTCTGCTACCCTTAAACCACTCCTAGCAATTAAGTAAGCCGACAAACCCACATAAAACCAGGATAAAGGGATGGTAAACGGAACTAACCCACCAATTTTATAACCCAAACCACTTAGATAACTGTAATCGCCAAAAGGAAATCCAGTACTGGTTCCCAGCAATTCGCTACCTACCGATATTAAAACAGAAGGCACTAGAAAACCCAGCCAAGTCTGCCATCCCAATACCCTACATGCATAAATTGAGACGGCTACTATTCCAAAAATAATATCTACCACACCACCGTTAGCCATACTTAACTGCATGGCTGTTTGTCCAACGTCTCCAAAATTCAATATCATTTTGGCGTGAGGTATGACCAACATAATACCTATAAGTCCAAACACCTTTGCCGAAATATGACTTATAAGGCAGACTCGCTCCGCAATCACAGATTCTCTCATGATAATCCCTTAACAAGATATGATAAGCCGCAATTTAACTGATATAAGTTTACAAATGTTTACGAACATATTTAAATAATTTTTAATCAAATCTTGTTTTAGCAGTCAATTTAGATGTTCCTCCCATACTTTAATACCGATAATAGAGTAATAGTTTACGGCATCATAGACAAAACCTGAAGTAAAATTAATTGTCAGATTTTTCTGCAGCTGTATCATGAAATGCCATAGTTTTCTTAGGTAGGATCCCTAGTTGATATTTAGTCAGCTTGAGTATTTGTAATACTTCATCAATTTACCATTTGCCAGCCCTTAGGGAGCCGTATTCTACTTTCCGAGCAGATCATTATATTCACCACGAGTTAACTGATTTTAAAGACAGGAGACCGAACCTTAATTTATTGCACAGTATTATTACAGTTGCAACGGTATTATTTAATTTTTTATTTTTACTTAGACCTGGGATATTTTTTATGGAGAATTCAAAGCTCCTAGTATTTACGGAAATTGTAACCTTCCTTACAGATGTAGATCGCTTCCCCTCCGACTTAGATCTTAACCAACCATGATATCTATTATCAAAAAGCTTCCCTGGGTTTCCCTTGCACTTGTACTATTTACTTACGGTGTATTTGGGTGGATATTATCTCACGAAAATTTGTCGATATTTGCATGGTTACTAATTGTCATTGGACTGTTGTTTTTGATTGGGGCCTTAACTACTCCTTGGTCGATGACTAGCAAATTTATTCGTGTTTTATTTAACACAAAGTTAAAATCTTTTGGAGTCGCCGTTTTAAGTGCTTTTTTATTCTTTATGATTCTTGCTCGCTTCCGAATATTTCTCGATATGATGTTAATTATTAGTGCAACTATTTTAGTCAGATTAGATTTCCAAACAGCCGGTTTTGGAGAAATACAAGCTTTTTGTCTTACCTCAGTGTTTTCAATAGCAGGCTTGATGTTAGGCGTTTTATTTAATCAGTTTATTTGATGAGTATGGGAATGGGGGTAACCAGTATGTTAAACAGAATTAAGGCTGCGGTTACGATAAATTACGGCTAAATACAAAAAATAAGACGGGTATTTTACCCGTCCCATAGGTCATATATTTAGATCGCGCTTAAGAAGCAACAGGTACTGGCTCAGATTCAGTAGCACCAGTGTAAACGCTTACTTTCTTTCCGCTTTTGCCTTTTCTTTCAAAAGCTACAATACCGTCAATCAAAGCAAACAAAGTATCATCCTTACCGATACCAACATTATTACCGGGGTGAAACTTAGTACCGCGTTGACGCACCAAAATATTTCCAGCACGAACATTTTGACCACCGTAGCGTTTTACACCAAGACGTTGAGCATTTGAGTCGCGTCCGTTACGAGTACTACCAGTTCCTTTCTTGTGAGCCATGTTTGTCTCCTTTTGATAATTTTATAATTGCTAATAGCAGGTTAGAGGCTCGCGGAGTTAGAAATTGGGAGTTAATAATTTCAATTTTCTCCCCACTCTTCCCCTCATCTCTTCTTCTCCCGATCGTCCCATACCGTCTTATTCTTATATATTATTCCGCAGCAGCTTCTGCAGATGCAGCTGACTCAGGTACAGCTTCTGTAGGTACTACTTCAGCAGTTACTGCAAGTGCCGGCTGATTTTCGGCATCATTGCTAGTAGTATTTTCAGCAGTTGCGATCGCCGAACCATTCATACTAATAGAATCAATCATTAAACGAGTGACTTCTTGGCGATGTCCCCGCTTTTTACGGGTTTTCTTTTTCGGCTTCATCTTGTATACCAAGACTTTGCGGCCTCGAAAATGCCGCATCACCGTGCCTTCTACCGTCGCTCCCGATACTCTTGGCTGTCCTACACTAACCTCGCCATCGTGCTGCACAAATAAAACTGAATCTATAGTAACTTTCTCGTCAGGTTCGTTGTGCAGTAATTCTATATCATAAAAACGACCCGGCTCAACTCTTAGTTGTTTGCCGCCGGTTTCAATAATTGCGTAACTCATTTATTTATCCTTTAAGTTGCCGTACAGGTAGCTGGCGAAGAAACTTTTAAATAGTTATAACCAGCTTTTACAATGTGCCTACCTGGTCCGAGCAGGAATTAGACAGCCGATTGACAATAATACTACTACGACGGTACATTTTGCAAGTTCTAGTTTTTCCCTGAGTTAAAAGGCAACGAACTCAGCACAGAGTTTTCTTGGTTAAATTACTGAGGAGAGGTTCACAATCAAAACTAAAGATTTAGGAATGATACTTAGCGCAGCAAAAATTTGAGCACAAAGAATGTTTATATTGCTGTTTCTGCTCCTGTTTCTTGAGTTTTTCACTGAACCACCTGGGATTAAGCTCTGGGGTATTAGAAAGTGTTTGGTGACAATATGGCAGCTAAATTCAAAGCTTTAAGTTGAGCTTGGGCTTTCTGTAAAGACTCAAACCATTCCTTTGACGGATTACTATCTGCAACAATTCCAGCACCTACTTGTCCCCAAACTGTTGCCTTTGATGTAGAATCGCTACTATCAGCATAAAGTAGGGTGCGTATCAAAATATTTAAGTCGAGGTTTCCCCGCCAATCTAAATAACCGCAGGAACCGTAAAATAAGTTGCGCTTTACAGGTTCGAGTTCTTCAATAATTTCCATACAACGAACTTTCGGACAACCCGTAATTGTTCCTCCGGGAAAGACCGATCGAATCAAGTCTATCGGGTCATACTGCGGATTTAATATGCCAGTAATATTACTGACGAGGTGCATTACGTGGCTGTAACGTTCAATGGTGAGAAGTTCATCAACTTGTACGGTTCCCCATTGGCAAACTCTGCCGATATCGTTACGCTCTAAGTCAACTAACATAATGTGTTCGGCTCTTTCCTTAGAGTTAGAAATTAACTCTTGGGCTAACTGCTCATCCTCAATAGAGTTAGCGCCACGTTTTCGGGTGCCAGCAATTGGCCTAGTTTCCACTTGTTTTCCTGATAACTTAACCAAGCGTTCGGGAGAAGAACTAATTATTGCCCCCCAAGGTGTTTGCCAATAACTGGCAAAAGGAGAAGGATTAATATGAAGCAATGCTTGATAAATTGAGAAGCTGTTAAAAGGAGTATGTGCTTCAAACCGCAATGACAAATTTGCCTGGAAGATATCACCAGCATGAATGTACTTTTTCGCTTGCTCTACGGCTGCGATATAATTCTGCTGAGATATTTGAAAAATGGGAGTAACTGGATTGATTTTGTCAGATTCTGGTGTATAATAACAACTTTTTTCTATATCTGGTGACTCTAGCTGATATTGTAGAGATTCGAGTTGAGTGGAATCGGTGGTAGCTAACCACAGAATTTGCTGCTGATGATCGAGTACGGCAAAAGATTCCGGTTCATACCAGTAGGCAACTGGGAAATGTAGTGAATCAGTTTTGAGTTGGGGAAGTTGCTCAATCTCCGATGCCAAGTCATATCCCAACCATCCCAACCAACCCCCTGTAAAGGGAAGTTCGGGAGTTTCAATGGATTGGTGCTCTTGCACTTCGAGTAAGCGGCGTAGGAAGGGTAGAATTTCTCCCATAGATGGAGTCCATAGCCTAAGTCTATCCTCAATGCACCTCGGAGAACCCGCACAAATAGAATATTGAGCCAGATGGCTATTATTTGCGGTAACGGGGCTTTCAAGGAGTGTAGCAATGGGAGCATTCCCAGCCAAGTTTCTTCCTGATGCCGAATCCCCTTTGGGATTGAGAAATAGCGTTTCAAAGACTTGCGATCCACTACGCTTAGCCAGAGGAAGCTTTCGCCAATGCCAAGGTTGTATCGGTTTAAGGAAAGATGAGGTGGGGCTAAATAAATCAGCGGCGATCGCCATGTTTCTAATCGCCGAAAAACTTTGCATAACTGAATATTTCAACAAAAACTAAAAAATTGGAGTTGACGGGAACTCTTGACAATTCTTCAACTCCTTGGAATAACTGAATATTAACTAAAATAATAACTGTATTACGTCATGAAAACACTATATAAAATATACGCTGTAGTTTAGCACTTTGGTAAATTTTACTATTTCATTTCCAGGAATCTAACATCTCTAGAATAAAACTTAATGCTGTACTATCGGGTTTAATTGGCTCGATTTGTAAATCATAACTGCAATTGGTAGTTGAATATTCATCATTCGTATCTTTTCTCGGCTTTACAGATGACATTCTTTTCAAGTTGAAATTCTATGGGAGCAGTAGTCTAGATACTCAAAAATTCATCACAATCATTACTAGTATTATAATTAATGATTTATTGGGCAGAAATATAACAGCACAATTTTTAGGAGTTTATTGTTGTTTTGTTATTTTCAAAAAAATAGGAAAAATATCAAAATAACATAAATATATATTTTGTATAATATGAATATGTATATCACGAAAGTATAAGGTCTAGAGTAAAATAATAAAGAATAATCTATAGGATTTTTCGCAGTTCAATATGAAAAGAATAGAAGTAGAAGCTAGAAGCATATTTGTAGGATTAGCAGGAAGTCATGGTTACGGATTAAACCGTCCTGATTCCGATTATGATTGGAGAGGTGTATTTATTGCACCGAAAAATTACTATCTTGGATTTGAGAAGGGCATTGAACAGAAAGATAACGGTTGGAACGAACCAGGAATCTATTCTTTTTTAGATAATAGTGAAGATACTGTTATCTATGAATTGAGAAAAGTCATTCAATTATTAGCAGGAGCAAATCCCAATGTTTTAGAATTATTATGGTTGAATGAATATTCTGTATTAACACCAGTAGGACAGCATTTAATTAATAATAGAAAATTATTTTTGACTAAAAAGGTAAAGCATACTTATTCTGGTTATGCATTTGCTCAAATCAAAAAAATAGAAACTCATCGTAAATGGTTATTAAATCCACCTCAATCGAAACCATTACCATCTGATTTTGACATAGAAAACGAAACACCTCTTGAGAAAGAAGAAGTAAACGCCTTTCTAGAATATCTTTATCTTTTAATTAGAGGTAAAATTGAATTTTTAGAAGAAGCAGAAGAGCTATATAAATTATTGACAGCGGATATCGACTTTAAAGGAATGTTGAAACAACATCCTTTACCAGATGAAACCTTAGAAAAAACTCAGCAATTTACCAATAGCCGTAAAGACTTTATTCGCTTACTTCAAAAAAGTCAGAAATATCGAGTAGCCTTGAGAGAATGGGAAGCTTATCAATCGTGGCAGAAAAATCGAAATCCTCAAAGAGCAGAAACAGAAAAATATTCCGGTTACGATCTCAAACATGGAATGCATTGCGTAAGATTATTACGTAGTGGATTAGAAATATTACGCAATCAAGAAGTGATTGTAGACAGAAGAAGAATAGGCGATGCAGAAGATTTGAAAGCAATTCTCAACGGCGAGTATTCTTATGAGCAATTAATGAAAATGGCAGAAGATTTAGTAGCCGAAATGGAAACTGTTTACCAAGAATCAACCTTACCCCATAAACCCGATTTAGAAGAGATTAATGATTTATGTATTGAATTGGTAGAAATGCTAGGGTGTTGACAGTTATTAATTATCAGTTATTAACATATTAATGGCAAAGAGATGCCCGAAGCATTCGCAGCGAGAGTAAAACTTTGGCACACAGAGCCAACGAATAATACTCTCTGCATTACTAAGAATCGAGCCGGTTTTAGCGCTTACCCACAAGGGTGCTGCTCGGGGAAACCCGCTGGAATATCAATTATTACGAGCATATTTTTTCTTAATGCGTTGAACTTGTTTTTGGAATTCTTTACCTTTTTCTGGATTCACCATTGCCACGAAATTCGCAAAGCCGGTAATTGCAGCAAGTAAGTTTGTCGAATTTCCCCAACTTTTACCCTCTATTCCTTCTTTCTCTATTTGATATAAGGTAGCGCGGAATTTTTTTAAAGTCTTTCGACATACACTAAGTTTTTCATTTACTACTATTCCAGTTACTTCTTGTTGGCGAGAGTTTCGTAAAATTCGGGTTTTATCTTGATTAATTACTAATCCTTCATGAGTCACAATTGATTCAACTCGTTTGAGTATATTACATATATGACGTAAGCGTTCGCCGGAAGCTGAAAAGGTTAAGTCATCGGCGTAACGAGTATATCTAAACCCTAAATCTTCTGCCATACCAGTTAATCGTTTGTCTAAACGGCGACAAAGTAAATTACTAATTGCTGGACTTGCTGGAGAACCTTGAGGAAGATATCTGTCTCCTGGAGCTACATAATAGGTTTTACCGTCGAGTTGCAATTTTTCAACGTCGGCGGCGGTACATAATAATGCGAAGATTGTTGCAGCTGTTTCGGAGTAACCGAATGAATGAAAAATTCCCTTGACTCGCTTATAAGAAATCGAGGGGAAAAAGTCTTTTAAATCGAAGTTTATTACGACATCAGCGCCAACATGGGGAGTCGCATTCGTAATTATAGAACGTTTCTGACAAAAACCGTGAGCGGCTTCGTGAAATTCCAACTTGTTGAGAATATTAGTTAAAATCCAATGTTGTGCTTGCTTTAAATTCGGCATCGGTGCTGAAATAAATCTTTCTCCCCCAGTTTTCTTGGGCATTTTGAAGCGAATGTAATGGGAGACGCTCGAAGTTTTACGATTGAATGCTAAAAAACGCAATTTACCAATACTTATTCCCATGGCTGTAGCAATTTCTTCGCCGGTGTTACACGGGGGTAAATTATTATTTTGCAACCTTTCTAAATTTGCTTCGCCGTTATTTAACCCAGCAGAAACCTCTTCACCAAGGTAAACAATTTCACGTTCTTTTTTCTGCTGCCAAGCTCTAGCGCGTTCTAAACGCCCTTTTTCTCGTCTTTCTTTCGTTTCCTGCTGCTTTTTTCTTGATTCTGCCAGCCGTTTTTTTAAGGCTTCTTTTCGCAGATATTGTTCGTTACGGAGACGACTGCTTTCTCGCCGTAACTCTTGCAACTCCCGACGAATTTCTCCAGCACGGCGAATTTCATCCGCTGGATCTTCTGGTATAGTACCTTGAGGAGACCAAAAACCATAGCGAATCATTTCTTCGAGGATGAATTCCTCTCTACCTAAGTTGCGTACTTGTTCGTAAAGTTCCTGACGGGTGCGTGGTTGTTGCTCGGACATAGTGAGCCTATTGAGTTATAACTTAGAGATTTTTAG
>JBHJJJ010000167.1:0-14586 GCA_050042755.1 Rivularia sp. (in: cyanobacteria) | reverse complement strand
AAGGGGGTGGGAAGTTTAATTATTAAATATCTTAAGTGTCGGCGAGAGTGAGAGCAAGACAGATGAATTGATAAGTAAAGATTTAGTTAGATGAGGATAGATTTCCAAGGGTAGTGTGTAAATCAATTTTTGAAGGATGGGTGGGGTACTTAATTAACAGGGAAATGCTGGAGAACACAACCGTATATAAATATCGCGCTTATCGTCCATAAAAGCTCTTCGACCATGCATTATCCTGGTATTATCTACCATTAAAATATCGCCTTTTTGCCAATTAATTTCTGCCGTAATTCTTTCCGCAATTTCATTCAGTAATTCGTTGGTAAATTTTGTAAAAGTCTCTACATCTTTTTCAAAGCCTCTGAATAACAATAATCCATGGGACCGATACAGGTTAATAATTGATTATTTGTCTAGATCCAAAATACTAATATTGTTAGTATTTGTAATTTGTTGAACAACGGTTTCTGACAATGACTGTGTAGGTCGTTTTGTAATCAGTTTCATGTTGATTTTTAAGCTATTTTTGGATTTTGATTTGTGCCGACTTACTTAATTTAAAATAGTAATATTAATCAAGCACATCTGGTTCTTGAGCTAAAATCATTTCATAAAGAGATTGAAAACTAAACCATCCGATTTTATCAGAGCCAACTTGGCTATGAGTCAAACGAGCTGTTTCTGGATCTATGTGTACTGGTTTTCCTACAGCCTCAGCCATGAGTTGGGAGTGACAGCAACGATCCATAGCAATAAACCACCATGCAGTCTCGTCTACTGAATTGCCAACAGTTAATAAACCATGATTACGTAATATTATTGCTTTTTTGTCTTCAAGGGTGGCAGCAATGCGATCGCCTTCTGAGGTGTTTAGCACTACTCCAGTGTAGTCTTGGAATAAAGCATGATCTTCATAAAAAGCACAAGCATCTTGAGTCAAAGGATCCAGCAATCTTCCTAGGGTTGACCAAGTTTTTCCATAAAGTGAGTGGGCATGGGCAGCCGCATTCACATCGGCGCGGGCTTGGTGAATTCGGGAATGGATGGCGAAAGCAGCTCTATTTACAGGTCTGTTCCCTTTGACTACTTCACCATTACAATCGACTAGGAGTAAGTCTGATACTCGAATTTGACCAAAGTACATTCCGAATGGGTTAACCCAAAAGCAATCGGGAAATTCTGGATCCCGCACGGTGATATGCCCAGCCACACCTTCATCAAATCCGTAGCGAGCGAATAGGCGAAATGCTACTGCTAACCGCTGTTGGCGATGATATCTTTCGTCTTCTATGCTCTCAAATATAGGTTGTGTTGGAAAGTCTAAGTTTGCCATGATTTGATATATAAAGAAACCTGATAGCGTTGGATTTGTTTTCCTAACTCCTAAGTCTCTCTTGTAAAAATTTATCAAAAGTAATTTTATCAGGTAGCGAAGGTTGTGCGCCGGATTTGGTTGCGGATAAGGCACCTGCGGCGGCACCCCAAACTACAGTTTGACGTAAAGAAAGCCCTTGGGATAATCCTGCTGCTAAACCACCGCTGAAAGCGTCTCCTGCGGCAGTGGTATCTACTGTTTCAACTGAAAATGCTGGTGTAAAAAAGCTTTCGCTAGAAGTGGAGCAATAAACGCCTTTTGCGCCGAGTTTGACGATCGCACATTTTACGCCTTTTTGTAATAAAACTACGGCTGCTTTTCTTGCTGACTCTTCGTCTGTTACTGGAAAACCCACTAGTTGTGCTGCTTCAACTTCATTTGGTGTCAGAATATCTACTAATGGATAAAGTTCTTCTGGTAACTCCGTCTGTGCTGGTGCGGGGTCGAGAATTACTTTTACTCCTGCTTTTTGTGCTGCTTGTGCTGCTGCAATTACAGAAGAAATAGGAATTTCTAATTGCAATAGCAGTGCTTGTTTTCCAGGTAATAACCGCGACAGTCTTTCTACATCTTCTCCACCAATACGCCCGTTAGCACCGGAAATGACGACAATTTGATTTTCACCTTTATCATCTACGGTAATAATTGCAACACCGGAACTAACTGTTTCGTCGAGGAATATGTTATCTGTTTTTACGCCAGCAGCTTGTAAATAGTTAATGAGTTCTTCACTAAAACCTTGGGTACCGACACGTCCAATAATGTCAGTAGGAATACCTAGTTTAGTGAGTGCTACTGCTTGATTTGCGCCTTTACCACCAGGTGCTTTAAAAAAATTCTTTCCTAACAAGGTTTCACCAGCAATTGGTAAACGAGGTGCTGTTGCTACTAAGTCTATATTAATGCTACCAAAAACGATAATACTCATAAGGATTTTCTATTTTTAATGTTCGATTTTGGATTATAATTTCAGATTGACCAAGATTAGATATCGAATTTTAACAACGGACATATTAGTTATTCGGGGAACTTTCAAATATATTGTATTGTCAATTATACGAGACTTAACTTTTCGCAATATTTCAGTTTATCATCTTTGTAGTTATTCAAAACTGATTGTAATTATTTCCGATTCATGTGAGTGGATAAAGTCGAATTAATTAATTGTTGCATCTTAAATTTTAGCTAGTATACTTAGTATTTTAAGTGGGAATCATCTGTTACACTCATGAAAAAATTATTTGTAGCGAGTTCAATTTTTCTAGTATTCGCCGGATGGGGATTGGAGCAAAATTTAAAAGGTGTAAATGCTCAAACGGCTCCTTTAGTAATTCAAACTCAAAAGCAAACTACTAAAACTAAGGTTGCTGAAATACCTCAACTAAAGGTAATTAGTACTGGAACTGGAGATAAAGAAAAACTACGTTTTAAATCGAAAGTTGGTACGAAGCAAACTATAAATGTCACCTTAACTAAAGACACATTAATGTCTATCGGTGAGTTTAAAATGCCTAGAGCAAATTTACCAAATTATATTATAACTTTAGACTCTACTGTTACAAAAGTAGAACCGAATGGAGATATTCATTATGATATTGAATATTCTGATGTAAAAATTCAAGGTGATGCTGAAACTCCTCCGCAATTAATTAAAGTTATTAGCAAACAAATAGGACAACTAGAAAATTTTAAAGGTTCTGGTATCATCGATAATCAGGGAAGAAGCAAGAAAGTTACATATGTAATTCCAGAAACAGTAGATGTAAATATCAAGTTCCTTGTGGAACAATTATCCAATTCCTTACAACAATTATCTTCCCCAGTTCCGCAAGAAGCTGTGGGAACCGGTGCAAAATGGCAAGTTAATTCTGATGTGAGTATTAACGGTATCGATCTCAAACAAACTACTACTTATGAATTGCTAAATATCAAAGATGGCGTTGCAACTCTAAATGTTAATTTACAGCAAAAAGAAACGTCTTCTCAAGTAATTGACTATCCGGGATTACCTTTGGATGGTATTTTAACTCTACAGTCATTTAAAGGTAACGCCAAAGGAAAAGCGACTATACGACTTGATAAAGTAATGCCTGTTAGCTCTCAACTTTCCTTGCTTGCTGATAGCGAATATATTGGAAAAAATATCAATACTTTAGAAGAAACTCTGATGATTTCCAAATTTACGATGGATATGAATATTCAGGGTAAATAATTAATTTCATAAATGAAACAGTAATGTAGAGACGTAGCAATGCTACGTCTCTTTTTCATGGTGTTATTACATAGCTGTCAGATTAGCAAACTATTTTTTAATAAATAAGTGATTTTACGAAAAATTATAAATGACGAATAACTTTACAAGGATTACCAACAGCAACTACTCTATCAGGTATATCTTTAACAACTACACTACCCGCACCAATAGTAGTATTATCTCCAATTGTCACTCCAGGACAAATAATTGCACCGCCACCAATCCAAACATTATTACCGATTTTCACTGAGGAAGCGAGTTGTTTTCCTGTTAGACGAATTTCGGGTTCTACTGGATGATTAGCAGTATATATTTGCACATAAGGAGCACATAAAACATTGTCACCAATTTCTACAATATAACAATCTAAAATCACGCATCCGTAATTCATAAAAAAGCGATCGCCAACGTAAATATTGCTGCCATAATCGCTGTGAAAAGGCGGTACAATTCTAATTTCACTCCCGACTTTGCCAAATAATTCTTGAATAATTTCCTGTCGTCTTTGAATATCTTCTTCTGTTGTCGAATTATATCCTCGTAGTAAACGACGTGCTCGTTTACGAGACTCACTCAATTCTTTATCTTGAGCAAGATATAATTCCCCTGCAAGCATTTTTTGTTTTTCTGTCTTTTCCATCACAGAAATTTATCCTAATTAATTTCAATTTTCCAGATTATTTGAGTTACAAATCATAGTTTTATGAATTGATATTGCCACAAGTTATCTCGTTATTTAAAACTTGTATATCATTGAAAAAAATAGGTATTTTAGTAGAATATCTCTTGAGGATCGGATTTTTATATTCAGACAAGAACTCCACAGAAAATTTTTGTCCATATTAAGATATTTTGTATTCTATAAAATTAAATTTTAATATCAAAATATTAACTATTTATTATACTTTAAATACTTTATGACTGCGAGTCCAATATTTTGTATCTTTCGTCATTGCAGCACATCGCAATATTAATAATAATATCTAGGGGAAATATATGTATATAATCTAACCGCAAAACATAAATAAAACAGGGAGAGTTAGAAAAATGCCTTTTCGGATATTAAGTCTGGATGGTGGAGGAATTAGGGGAATAGTTGCGGCAAAGATGTTAGCTCATATCGAGAAGCAAATCAATCAACCGTTAAATGAGTACTTTGACTTAATAGTAGGAACTTCTACAGGGTCTATTGTAGCATCAGCCATCGCTACAGGACGCAGCAGTGAGGAAATTGTAGATTTTTTCAAAAATAAAGGCTCAGTCATCTTTCCTTATCAAAGTATTTTTTCTTTAAGACGAATTCCTTTACTATTGAAGTACGGTATATCTGCCTGCAAGTTTTCTGACGAAAGTTTGATTCAAGTTTTACAAGGTGTTTTCGGGGAAACAAAACTGTTTGATATTGGTACTTCTCCACGACTATTAGTAGTATCTTATGACACTATTGAACGGAATCCAATTATTTTTAAAAGCTGGCGACCTGATAAACCCTATGGTAATGTACCTTTGTGGGAAGTATGCGTCTCTTCGGCATCGGCTCCTACTTATTTCCCAGCACATAAATTAGAGAAAAGAGTTATTGGAAATGTCAAAGATGCGAGTATAAATACTATTATTTTGAGCGATAATGAATCTACCGTCGATCGCGTGTATGAAAATGCCGAAATTAGAATTACTGACGGTAATGGGAGCGGACAAACTCGGATTATTAAAAATTATACTGGTTGCATTAGAAAAGCAACAGTAAAACCCTCTTGGGATAGAATTCCCGATAAAACATCGACTTATTCAATTAAAACTATATACTCTGCAATTGATGGTGGAGTTGCTGCAAATAATCCTTCTAGTTGCGCCATCGCAGAAGCTTTACGCTTTGGTTATTCACCAAAAGAGATTAGCGTACTTTCCATCGGTACTGGAGATAGAACGCGAATTATTCCTTTTGAAAAAGCGCGAACTTGGGGTTTGTTTGAATGGGCACAACCAATTGTTGGTGTACTACTTGATGCTTCATCAGATGTATATGAATATATTAGCAGACAAGTAATTAACTCTTCTATTGTCCGTTTGCAATTTAAGCTTGATAAGCATTTAACTGGTAAACGTTTAAGCGATGACTTAGATGACGCAAGCGAAGAAAATATCAATAATTTAATTGAAGCAGCAGATGCTTATATTAATCTACCAGAAGTACAAGCTCAGATCGAAAAGTTTTTGCAATTTAGTGATTAGGAGTTGGTTGTTGGTGGTTAGTTGTTAGTTGTTGGTTATTGGTTGTTCGTGCTTAGTGGTTCCTTGTTAGGAGTTATTTCTTAACTAATAAATTGCCTGACTCTACATCAAACCAATGAATGTTCTGTGAAGGTAGAGCCAGGGTAATTTCTTCATCATGCCAATTTTGTTCGGGAGGTAGTAAAGCACGTATAGTCAGCGATTCTGTTTGGGAATTAGCAACATGTACGCTGACCAATTAATACATACCCAAATTTTCTACTAGAAATACATGCCCTTTTACAGTTTGCGTATCTTCTGGTAATGCGACACGAACGTGTTCCGGACGAATACCTAAAACAATTTGCGGTGGTAAATTTGAAAATTTAGGTAAAGTTATAGCAAAATCACCCAGAATGACGCTATTACCTTTACAAGGTAGGGTAAGTAAATTCATCTGAGGGCTACCTACAAAACCGGCGACAAATAAATTCGCGGGATGGTTGTAAATATCTGCTGGCGGTGCAAGTTGCTGCACGTAACCGTTATTTAACACCGCAACTTTGGAAGAAAGCGTCATTGCTTCCGTTTGGTCATGAGTAACATAAACTACCGGAGCTTTTTGGGCTGAAAATATCTGCTTAATATCAGCGCGCACTCTTTCGCGTAATAATGCATCAAGGTTACTTAAGGGTTCGTCTAGTAGATATGCTTCGGCTTTACGCACCAAAGCCCTACCTACAGCAACCCGTAGTCTTTGCCCCCCAGAAAGTTGGCCGGGTTTGCGCCCTAGCAACTCTTCTAAACCCAAAAGTTCTGCAACTTCTGCAACTCGCGTGATAATTTCCGTACGAGGTACTTTTTTTAACTTTAATCCCGAAGCGAGGTTTTCCTGTACAGTCATGTGCGGGTAGAGCGCGTAACTTTGGAACACCATCGCCATATTGCGTAAGCCAGCACCTTTGTAGGTGATATCCTCGTTTCCCAAGAATATTTTTCCTCGCGTCACTTCTTCCAAGCCCGCAATCATTCGCAAAGTAGTAGATTTACCGCAGCCGCTGGGACCTAGTAATGTCAGAAATTCGCTATCTTCGACAGATAAACTAATATCTTTAACCGGAATAACTTTCCCAGAAAAGGTTTTGTTTAAGTTTTTAAGTTCAAGTTTAGCCATATTAAAATTACGCTATTGGGCATGAGGTACCGCGCAAATATTTTTAATTTATAACTCCGCGAGCTCCGCGAGCTCCTAACTTACCCTTTAACTGCACCAGCGGTAAGTCCTTGAACAATCTTGCGTTGGAACAATAAAACTAGTAAAACTAAAGGTAATGTTCCTAAAACTGTAGCAGCAGCAATGGGACCATAGGGAATTTCAAAAGTTGATGCACCGCTTAATTGGGCCGCCGCAACGGGAATTGTTTTCATATCTTCCCGAGTAATAAATGTTAAAGCAAAAATAAATTCATTCCACGCTAAAATAAAGGTAAGAATTCCTGTTGTTACCAAAGCCGGAAGAGTCATCGGCAAGATAATTTGTGTCAGCATTAGCCAAGTATTGAAACCATCTACCCTAGCTGAATCTTCTAAATCTTTAGGTAATTGCTCAAAAAAACTACGTAAACCTAAAATAGTTAGTGGTAAATTAATTGCTGTGTAAGGGATTATTAGTGCTAAATAATTATTACCCAAACGCAGAAATTGAACAATTTCTAATAATCCTAAAAATAACAAAATTCCTGGGAATAAGGTGACAACCAAAACACCTGCAAGAACAATATTTTGACCCTTGGGACGCAAACGCGCCAAAGCATAAGCTGCAGGGGCACCTATACCCAAAGCAAAAGCTGTAGAAAGAATCGAAACAAAAGCACTATTTAATATATAACGCCAGAAAGGACGACGAGTAAATAATTCAATATAATGACTCAAAGTAATGCGAGTCGGAAAATAAATAGTGGGAAATTTTGAAATATCTTCATTCACTTTAAATGAAGTCAATAATTGCCATAAAGCTGGTGCTAAACTAAATATAACTACAAAGATAATTGCGAACCACAAGAATATTTTTTTTAACGAATTATTTTGCATATTAGTGAGTGGTGAGTAGTGAGTGGTTAGTAGTGAGTGGTTAGTAGTGAGTGGTTAGTGGTGAGTAGTTAATAGTTAATAGTTAATAGTTAATAATTTACGAATACCTTGTGCCCTATGCCCAAATTTCAAGTACTAGCACGAGATAGACGAAGCAGTACATTGGCAATCAACACTGCAAAAACTAACAACATAAAAGTTACTACAACCAACGCCGCACCGTAACCAAAATCTAAATAGCGCATGATGGTAGAGTAAATATACAGCGATACAACCTCCGTAGCACCTCCGGGGCCACCACCTGTCATTACCGAAATTAAATCGAAGATTCCGAATGCTTGAGCAAAGCGAAATAAAACCGCTATCAAGATTTGTGGTATCAAAAGTGGCAAGGTTATTTGCCGGAAACTCTGCCAAGGTGTAGCTCCATCGATAGAGTGTGCCTCATACAGATCGGCCGATATTGACTGCAAACCAGCTAATAACAAGATACTGATAAAAGGCGTAGTTTTCCATACATCAGCAACGATAACCGCGATCGTAGCTAAAGTAGGTTCACCCAACCAATTAATACCAGTTTTAATCAAACCTAACCGCAGTAAAATATCGTTCGCCACCCCATATTGATCGTTAAAAATCCAAGCCCAAGCCAAACCAATTAAAGCAGTCGGTAACGCCCACGGTAAAATCGCAGTAGTGCGCACCAAGCCACGTCCAAAAAATTGCTGATTTAAAACCAAAGCAATTATCAAACCTAATAGCAATTCAGAAATTACCGAGGCACTAGTAAATATAGTTGTTACCAGAAAACTTTGCCAAAAACGTCCATCTCCTACCATTCGCCCATAATTATCCAAACCCGAAAAAACGGGTTGTAATTGCGTTCCTAAATTTTGGGTAAACAAACTTAACCAAAAAGCACGAGCAATAGGATAGCCAAAAACCAACAACAGCAACAGCAGCGCCGGTATTAACAAAATCCACGCCGTTTTTTGTTCTCTACTCCGAATTGTTTCCATATAAATTGTTAGTTGTTAGTTGTTAATTGTTAGTAGCTTGTGGTTCATTTCATTAATTATGACGAGTTTTCTCAGACACCCGCTCAGGGTTGTAAACCCCGAGCTAATAGTACAAAGTCCTATGAATAGGACTAGGAAATTAGACATCAAAATTAATGAAACAGACTACTAGTTGTTAATTGTTAGTTGTTAATTGTTAGTCGTTAGTTATCTGCACTGCTCACTGTTCACTGTTAACTTTTCCCAACAATTGACGAGTTTGGGAGGCTGCATTTTTCATTGCGGCTTCGGGAGTCATTCTAGATGTTAATGCAGCAGAAAGATAACGTTGTAAAATATCGGATGCTTGAGCATATTGAGCAATGGGTGGACGCAAAACTGCTCGATCTACAACTTTTAATAATTGGGGATAATGAGGATATTTAGCAACAATTTGTGGATCTAAAAATAACGAACGACGACTGGGTACAAAACCAGCTTCTAAGACAAATTTTCGCTGTGCATCTTCAGAGGTAAAATACTTAATTGCTCTCCAAGCTTCTTCAGGATGTTTGCTAAATTTAGATATTCCTAATGCCCAACCTCCCAAACAAGCACCACTACTTCCATCTTTGGAATGTACCATTGGTTTGATGGCAATTTTACCGTCAACAGGTGAAGATTCTGTATTTGCAAGGGGCCAAACATAGGGCCAATTTCTTAAAAAAGCTGAATTACCATTTTGAAAAATCCTTCTCGTCTCTTCTTCTTGATATGTAGTTACCCCAGGAGGAGAAATATTGGTTGGAATGGTATTTTTAAGAAATTCAATCGCTTCTAATGTTTGTGGTTTATCTAAGCCCACTTCTAAAGTTTCAGGGTTAACCCAATAACCACCAAAACCTTGGAGGATTTCCACAAACATTGCTGCCAATCCTTCGTATTGCTTACCTTGCCAAACATAACCCCAATCAACCTTTCCTTTTTCTTGTATAGTTTGGGATATTTTGACTAAATCGTCAAAGCTTTCTGGAGGATTAAACCCTGCTTCTTTGAGTAAATCTTCTCGGTAATAAAGCATTCCCACATCACTGCGCATGGGAATTGCATATAGTTTACCTTTGTAACGTCGCCCTTCTACATCTTTTGGTGAAAATGCTGCTAGCTCCTCTTGTGATATTTTATCTGTCAAATCTGACAACCAACCAGCAGCAGCAAATTTTGGTGTCCAAACGACATCCATATTAATTAAATCATAAGGAGAATCGCCTAAAATAAAGGCAGAAGTATATAAATCTTCTAATAAATTTGTCGCGTTGGGACCTTCAATAATATTGATGCTAATATCAGGATTTTCTGCTTCAAAATCTTTGATTATCCCCTGTTTCCAAGGTTCAGCATCGGGGGCTGTCATCAGCAAATTTAATACTACTGGCTGCTGGGTTTGGGCTGGCTGCATTGAAAATGCTACCACGCCAAACACAACAGTAATAAATATTACTAATACTCGAAATTTGAGTTTTTGCAATATTTTTCTAAATTTGTTTACTACTTGTAAATCAAACATTGATTGTTAGTCAAATAACAGTGCTATAAACATCACATTTCACGGCATTCATTATTTTTGTAATGCCGGGATTCACTTAATATTTATTTGTATTTATTCAGATCAGGACTTACGCAATTGTCACAATACCCTGGTTGGTGCCGTACACTGATTGCCTCATTATTACGTTCAATATTAGTGAGTGTACGAGCAACGGCACGGCAATAAAGGGGGAAGAAAATCTACACCCCTTTTTGCCTCCCCTACGAGGAAAATGTGCCGGTTGCGGCCATTCCTACAGATTTTGAAACTTTATTTCCTATTTTAAGTATGGATATTATACCTCCTTTGACCAAATACACTCGGGAGCATCGCAATTTTTAACAAGAATATATAAAAGTCAAGGTGAATTTAGAATTTAGAATGAAGAATTTAGAATTATTACCCCATGGATAAATCGAGGGGCTTGAAACAATGACAGAAATGTTTGTTTTTCTCCACGGATAAATCCGGGGGCTTGTATCCAGTTTATTTTCCGGTCATAAAATACCCAAATGTCGCGATTGTATTTAGACAATCGCGACATCTGAGTATTTTCTGCATTTGTTTGTCTGTAAAAAGTGGTTCTTCCCTTACTTTCCCCCCTTGCCTAAATGTATCAACTTGAATTGAAAGAGTACAAGTAATTACCTTTAGCATACAGAGTGTTTACTTAATACTCTGTGTAAACACTACATATCGAGCTTTTCCTTGCTCTTTAGCTTGGTACATTGCACTGTCTGCATCATCTAATAGATTTTCTGGTTTTTGATGATTCTCGCGACTTAAAGCGATGCCAATACTAGCCGTAATGAACATCTGACGCTCATTAATTTCAAATGGCGTTTCTAAGTTTTCTTGGATGCGTTGAGCAACGTTAGTAGCATCGCTAAGATCCTTAATATCTTCTAAGAGAATGGCAAATTCATCGCCACCAAACCTAGCTACAGTATCGCCACCACGCAAACTAGATTTCAAACGTTGGCTTGTATCTAACAACAATTTATCGCCCATGGCATGTCCAAATTTGTCGTTTATTCCCTTAAAACCATCTAAGTCTAGGAACAAAACGCTAATGCAGTAATTATCCCTTCGCTTACTACGTTCAAAAGCCTGTGTAAGTCTATCTTTGAATAAAACTCGATTGGGTAATTCCGTTATTGAATCATAAAAAGCATTGCGCATAAGTTTTGCTTCTGTCTGTTTGCGTTCACTTATATCCTGAAACACTAACACCGCACCTAATACTTTTCCGTCTTCATTACACACGGGTGCAACAGTATCTCCAATGGATTTTCTCTTTCCATCTTTTGCCACTAGTTGAGAGTTTTCCGGGAATCTCACAATTTTGCCAGTTCTTATCACCTGCGCGGCTAAATTATTAATTTGTTCTTCCGTATCGCCATTTTTTAGTTGGAAAACTTCGGATAATTTTTTACCAATCGCTTCCTCTGTTTGCCAACCAGTTAGCTCCTCGGCTTGCGGATTAATAATTTCGATGCAAGTGTTTATATCTGTGACAATTACTCCACACCCCATACTGTTTATTACAGGTAGGCATGGTTTTTGTTGTTGCGATTCTTTGCATATTTGGTCGTTGTAGATAGGCATTTCGATAGCCATATGTAAGTCTCTTCTAATAATTGGTTTGAAAAGATAGATAAACGGTTTATTAACGGTGTTTGTTTTTACAATTTTTGAGTCAACTTTAATACCGAACTCGAGTCATTATTCTGAATAATATCTGCTATCTGGATACTATATTTTTCTACTATCAAGCAGGTATCAATCAAGAATCAATTTTGAATAACCATTAAACCTTTAGAATCAGTTATTCAATTAAATTTGTAATTTCCGGAAGTTTGTACCAAATATTTTCTAAATTTTTTCTCTTAGAAAAAATCAGAAATTCTTCATCTTCATCAAATAAGATTATCTGATTGTTCATGGTCGCTTCACCTACTGCTTAAGATTCAATTGTTACTATTGGCATCAATCTAATTTAAGTCTCAATAGTTCTATGATAATCAATATCGAAAGCCAGATTGTTCTTCTTTAACAATAGTGTTTATCAATTCTATAGTGATTTATCTCATTATGGCTTTGTTCCCAGTTTATTTAATTATTTTATAGGTTGAATATCAAGTTATTACAGCCAAATATAAATACATTACGAAATCCGTTGTATAAAAGATATCTCCTCACTTATCAACTATTGGTTTGTTTGAAAATACGAAACCATGAAATTTTTACTTAAAAAAAGTAAAAAAATATAACTGTTAATATAGCACTACATTATTATCGGTCAAGGCTTGCTTGAAAGCTAGCAATATCTGATAAAGACTCTATATGAGTAAAATTGGAATATGGCATTCAAATCAGTTGTCATCGGATAATCGTTTGATGTACTGATATAAAATACACATGCATTACAGATTCAAGCAATGAGCCATTAAACTAGTAATAATCCTAATTTGAATAGAAATATTTCAAAAGGTAGTTTTATATACTAAGTATTTCAGAAGCAAGCTGTGATTAGATATTTAACTTAAATCAATTATTTTTTATCTAAAACTTCTACAAATGAAGCCCATATCAATAATTAAACTATAAATAAATAAAATTTTAATTATTGTTAAGTTCTATGAGATGAAAATTTCTCTCTCTTCCAAGATGCAACAACAGCCTTGTCTGAAAATATACTCTTAAACAGAGAAAAAAATAAGTCATCAAAATGAGACAATATTATGGATTGACAAGATAGGAGAAAGTTAGGAGTTATAAGTTAAGGGTTATTTAATTTCTAACCTTTGACCTTTGACCTTTAAGCTTATTTTTCCATGGTGATTGGATTTAGAAATATAAACGAACTTTGGGCTTCAGTTTTTACCGAAACCCTTAAACGACTGGGTTTGAATTGTGCGGTAATTTGTCCTGGCTCTCGCTCAACTCCTTTGAGTGTTGCCTTTGCTGAATCGCCTGATATAGAAGTGATTCCGATTCTCGATGAACGTTCAGCAGCTTTCTTCGCTTTAGGGAAAGCAAAAGCAACTGGATTACCCGTTGCTGTAGTTTGCACTTCGGGAACTGCTGGAGCAAATTTTTATTCGGCAGTTGTGGAAGCCAATCTTAGTCGCGTACCTCTACTATTATTAACTGCCGATCGACCACAGGAATTACGTAATTGTCATTCCGGACAAACCATAAATCAATTGGGACTTTTTAGCAATTATCCCAACTGGCAAACAGAATTAGCAGTACCTTCGGTAAGGATGGAAATGTTGAGTTACTTGCGTCAAACGACGATATACGCATTTGAACAAACACTTTATCCAGTTTATGGTCCAGTACATTTAAATATACCGTTTCGCGATCCCCTTCCACCAATTAGAGATGACAATGATGTCAATGCAGCATCTTTAGAATTATTAAAGTCAACCTTTAACTCAGAAGAATTTTTTGCAACAGTAAGACATAAAAATCAACTCGCAATTACACATTCGTCATTTTCAATTCCTCAAGAATGGCTAAAAGCGAAACGAGGAATTATCATTGCCGGAGTAGATCAACCACAAAGATCGCAGAAATATTCTACTGCGATCGCGCAACTTGCCTTGATTTTAAAATTTCCAGTTTTAGCAGAGGGATTATCGCCAGTCAGAAATCATGCTTCAGTTAACCCATACATTATTTCCACCTACGACTTAATTTTAAGAAGTCAAAATTTAGCAACACAGTTAACTCCAGAGGTAGTAATTCAAATCGGCGAAATGCCGACTAGTAAAGTATTGCGTAAATGGTTAAATACTAACAACCCCCAGAGGTGGATAATTGAACCTTCAAACCAAAATCTTGATGCTTTGCATGGAAGGGTAGTTCATTTACGGATGAATGTGGAGGATATCGGAGGGGGAGATGGTAAGCCACTGCTGCGGCACGGTTCCCTCCGTTGTAGCAAGTGAAGCAGCGCGGTCTTGGGGGTCTCCCCCATGAGCGACTGCTGAACCCGAAGGGTGGCGTGGGGAAGAGGGGGAAGAAATAAATAATTATTCACTACTCCCTACTCATTACT
>JBHJJJ010000166.1:0-11540 GCA_050042755.1 Rivularia sp. (in: cyanobacteria) | reverse complement strand
TTAGCAGCTTTATCAGCTTTAGGGAATACCCAGTCACGAATTGCATCGTTAGCAATGTGGTGTCCTAAAGACTGAGATACGCCTCGGAAACCTTCACAACGAACGGGAATAACTTGCTTACCGATATCTTTGGCAGCTTTCTTTGCAACAGCCTCAATATCGTCTCCAATCAAACCGATTGGACATTCTGACTGGACGGTAACACCACGATTTAATGGAAAGAGTTCTTCGATTTCATCAATCATTTTGGTGAGTTTCTTGTCACCACCAAAAACAACGTCTCTTTCTTGGAAGTCAGAAGTGAAGTGCATTGTACCGAAGGTATCAACACCTGTAGTACCAATGTAGTAGTTACGACGACCAGACCAAGACCAGTAACCGCAACCTACAGGACCGTGGCTGATGTGAATCATGTCCTTAATCGTGATATTCTTTAACTGAGAAAAATCCACATCATAACACTTTCATAAACAGAAGCAAGAATATAGCCTGAATTTACCCTATTTTGAAACTTTGATAATAGAAAGACTAAATCAAATTAACAATTCTACTTAAGTTTTGTGAATCCTAGATTTACCCTAAAATGAATAATTTTGAGCTAATATAGCCGTATACCAAGGTTTTTGTCATCGCTAAACAAATTAAAGCCTCCTTTTATCAGGAGGTTTGAGGGGATCTGAATTCTAAATCTCTTGTGCCATTGCCAGGGAAGGCTCGTCTAATGTTAATTGAGCAGAACTTACGCAATTGTCACAATACTCTGGTTGGTGCCGTACACTGATTGCCTTATTATTGCGTAAACAATTAGTCAGTGTACAAGCACCCTACAAGGAAAATGTGCCGGTTGCGTAAGTCCTATTGAGTTAAGATGAAACCTGCTGTACCCGATCTAATTCTAGTTGAAGCCGTTGATTTTCTGCCATTAACCTGATATTTTCTGCTTCTAACTGTTCATGTGATTTTTTGTTAATTGCAGATTTCATGACTTTCTTACGATTTTCTAACGAGAACCATCGCTGATACACTTTAGTATGCATTTCTACAGAATGTCCTAAATTATCTGCGGATGCTTTAATTGGTAAACCTTGGATATGCCCTCTAATGGCACAAGCATGTCTTAAATCGTAAGGTTCAAAGGGTAAATCTAGAATCCGCCGAAACCATCGAGAATTAGTTTGGACTAAATGGGATAATTCGTGAAAGCTCTTTATTTCTTCTATTTTTTGACTCAGTAAATAGATAGTTTCTGGATTTTTCAATTCAAATAATTCTACCCATTCTGGTACAAAAGGTAAAACTTCTCTGTAACCAGTTTTATTTGACTTGTGAACTTTCCAAGTATTATCAGTATTTTCATCACTTAAAAACCATTGTAAATCGGGTTGATTAAATACCTCGCGCGGTCTTAAACCATATGTAGCGATTAGTCCAAATACTAACCTATGTAGTTTCCAAGAGTTTCGATAATCTTTTCGTACTTTTATATTTTGACCTTTGTATTGGTATTTCTCAAAAGCTTCTATAATTTCTATATCTGAAGGAATATAGCGATCGTTGGGAACTATAGGCAACTTTAAATTTGTAAAATCTACTTCTATTTCATGAATTTTAGAAAATACTCTCGCGACTCTAATTGCTTGATCGCGAGAACTGGGAGAAGTAATATGTTTAATAATTTTAATGATATTTTCACTATTAACTGGTAAATCCGATTCAAAATATTGTTTATATCGTTTATATAAATGCCAAAAACTATGTTCGCTCTTAATTGTTCTTTTTCTGGTACTAAAGTATTCAAATTCTAATGTTTCGAGTATTTGCTTGAAAGTCTTTACTTCTTGGCGATCGCCTTTTTTACCTAAATATTTATCACTCCATTCAAAACACTTTCTTGCAATCAGCTTACCTAATTCATAAGCTTCTTCTTCAGCAGTTTTTAAACCATTTAAATTTGCTGGAATCCCTAAAGAGATAAAATATTGTTTTTTACTTCTACCCGATCTATTTATATCCCCTGGTTTCAATGGAAGAGTAGCTCTTAATTGTAGAGTATTTCCTACTTTCTTGATACTTACTTTACTTTTACTCGCTTTAAGTCTGGCATTTATATCTGTAAGCTTTTCTTCAATCTTTTTGTCCATATACTCTTGCGTTGCTTTCACTTGATTTTGTGTACCCATGTAGCTTCCATCAGTACTTGCTGGAACTTCATAATCTTGAAATAAATCCTCTTGATGCACCTGATTTATACCCTAAATATACCCTAAAAAATTACTGCTTATATTGAACAGTATATTGTGATATATTGTTCAATATAAGCAGTATAAGCGATAATTTCTGAAAAAGAAAACATATTATTAATCGGACCCCAAACCACACCCTTAGAACCTGCATATGCACAACCACGAGCGGTCATTACACCAGGAAGAGACTTGACGTTAGATTTTACGCCGCAATCGCTCTTACCCTCTTCATGAACATTGAGATGCTTAGTACGTCTTTTCTTAGCTTTCTCAGGATAAGCTTCTAAAACTTCGTTAACTAACTGTTTTCTTTCTTCGACGATGTTCTTCTTGTCTGCGGGTGACATAAACTTTCTGCCTTTTTTACTACTGGTAACTACTTGGGACTTAGGGATCTGTAAGATTTGATTCAAACACCAGGGTGGAAGGTAAAGGGTAAAAGGTCGAATATGACCGTTTTACCTTTACCTAGGACATCACTTACTTAGCAGCAGCAGCTTCAGCTTCGGTTTTACCAATGACGTCTGCATGCTTGGTATCGTCATCCAAGATACCGAACTCAACGAGGAGTGATTCTAACTCATCCATTTCTAGAGGTGTAGACAAAACAACGTAAGTTTTTTGATGAAGCTAATATTTATACCCTCTACTAAGAAATAACGTTTAAGAAGTTTCAATTTATTGTTGATGCTTACCTAAAATTCTGTGTAACCGTTTAACTATTCAAAAAAAGACTTAAGTAAGTCGGCATAAATAAACCGAGGTATGTTAAAAAATGTAAATCATCCTCAAACCCATACTCCTATTGCCTTTTGTATGACGGCCTTTTGCCTTCCCCCAACGATAATTTTCTGTACCAACCTACTTAATTTGGTGGATTTCGAGTAACAGCCGCCAGTAGCGATCGGCTTCGATTTTGTTAATAAAAAGACGGATAAATTTGAATCCGTCCAGAGTTAACAGAATAATTTGTTTTTTTAATTAGTGTTGAATTAACGCTACAGGAGATAAAAAGATGAAATATAGAACTCGAGAGGAATTTCTAATACATTTAAGAAAGTTGGCTATCGAATTCTACGACAAGCATCACCCAAATGAAACGCTAGAAACATTACCAGAGTCATCAACAAATACTGATTCAACGAATGTTTTAAAAGACTCTCGTAATTCTCCATCATCAAGGGATTCCCAGAATGTAGCTTGACTATATGTCCAAGCTAGTTTTAGCCGGTCATAATCAATTTTAGAGGCATATTGTAGGCGTATCACCTCAGCCTCTATTTGGTTCTCAATGTCTCTTATAGCGGCAATAATTGCAGGGTTGCTTGAATTCATTGCTTGCAAATTGGCTAACTGCTGCCTTAAATCTAATAGTTCCGGCGGTTCCACAGTATTGTAGGTGCTGACATTTGATTGTTCGGTAATCTCCTGAGCTTTTTGGGTAATTCGTTTTATTACCTGTGTGGTTAAATTCGTTAATCGAGCATTGGTTTTATTCGGACAGAGGTGAACGTTACGGGCGTGCTTGTTACACCTTATCCAGTGCGTCTCACCGCTCTTATACCTTGATATGAGCCGAAACATCCCACCACCACAGTGGGCGCACTTCAGAAAACCTTTTAACGGGTAATCTGGCTTTTTCTTCCCGGTAAATAATCTTGGTTTATTTTTTATATCCTGTTTTATCTGGTTAATCTCTGCTTCGGTTGCTACTGCCTCGTGAGTATTTTTGATAATCATTGGCGGTCGTGGGTTCCGTGGGTTCCTCCGATGCTCCATTTCGGTAAAATATCGAGTATGACCGCATATAGCAGGGTTCTCTATCCAATGCCGTAAACCCGATACCGAGAATTTAACCCCGTATTCTTCAAACAAGTATTTAGACACTGCTCTATAGCTGTAGCCCGCCAAAAGCTTATCTACTATTTGTCTAGAAATGGGGAAGTTCTTTTTATCTGGTTCTAATTTATATTCTTTATTCAGCTTGTAACCGAAACAAGCGCGTTGCAACTTCCCTTGTGACCTAAAATAAGCCATTCCGTGTCGAGTGCGTTCGGATAGTAACCTACTTTCAAAATCCGCTAATGCTGCCATCTGGCTAGCAGAAAACCGCCCAAACGAGGAACTAATATCAATTGGTGCATCTAATATCCTTAAAATTATTCCCGAATCATTAAATAGCTGAATCGTCCGAATAACGTCAATATCGCTACGCCCAAGCCTATCAATACGGGTAACAATAATTTCTCGAACCTTGCCCTTTTCAACTAGCTTTAAAAGCTTATTAAACTCCTTCCTTTTATTACTCCTCCCTGACTCAATATCAACTAAAACCACATCAGCGCCAGCATTCTCAAGACGCTTTACTTGCTGCTTTAAAGCATCGTATTCTAGTGATTGCTCCACTGTAGAGACGCGAGCATAGCCGTAAATCATATGTGTCACACTAGCCACAACCGTTTATAGTAACATGCCTTCAGGGTCTGGTGACGGTACCATCAACGAGATGATGCTCACACCGAAGGTAAAGATGAACTTGATTCACTGCTACCGTTCGATGAACTACATCTCTCGTCATATGGAAGAAGCTTATGGTATTCCCTGGATGAAATGATAATTGTTGAAAGTTTTATTGTAAGAGGTGTTGAACTCTAAGGATATTTTAAATGTTTTATTTTTTCATTAAATTAAATCAATTATTATAAGCAAAAAAGTAGATAACAAGGGTAGAGTTAATTATTTTATTGGATTAATTATGCAATAAAAATATAGTAAATAATTTTTTGGATAAATCGGCTCTTGTAATTTTAATTATTTATTTTAGAATATTTTATTATCCTTCAACTAACTTGATACAAGTCAATTAGCAGATGATGATTTGCATATATTGTGTAATCTTTGATTTTCAAGTCTAAGCTTTTCTAATTCTATTTTTAATCTTTCATTCTCTTGTTGTAATTCTTCAACTAAATTTTTATTCTCAATTGCAAAATTCATCACTTTTTTACGATTTTCTAAAGAAAACCATTTTTGATATATTTCTGTATGAATTTCTACAGAATGTCCTAAATTATCAGCGGCAGCTTTAATTGGAATTCCGTTGATATGAGCGCGAATTGCCCAAGCATGACGTAAATCATAAGGGTCAAAACCGACATTAACTCTACGAAACCAAGATGAACAATTAATTCTAACGGTATTTATATCCTGAAATGTATTTTTATCTTCTACAATATTTTTCAACATTTGTAGATATTCAACATTTTTTAAATCAAATAGTGTGACCCATTCCGGATAAAAAGGTAAAACTTCCCTACTTCCTGTTTTTGTTTCTTTATCTACTTTCCAGATATTATTGGTATTATCCGCACTTAACCAATATTCAATATCTGGATTTACAAATAATTCTCGCGGTCTTAACCCGTAAGTTGCTAACATCCCATAACACCACTGCCAAAGCTTCCAGCTATGTAAATAAGCTTTTTTTATTGTTTTCTTACGCTTAGTAGCATAATCTGCAAATTTAGCACGAGCTGCGATAATTTCTTCATCAGTAGGTAAGTTTCTATCTTGAACAACTGGTTTACCTGCATAAGCAGAAAAATCAATTTTTAAATCAAAAATCTTACAAAATACTTTCAGTGTTTTAACTGTATTATATAAAGTACTACTTTTAGGTTCTAATTTATCCAAGCTTGCTATAATTTTATCTTTACAGACTAAAGTATTTAACCCTATATTCCTTTTCAAATAATCTTGATGACAATGAAAAGTGTGTTCGCTTTTCATCGTGCGTTTCCGAGTTTGAAAATAATTTTTTTCAAATTCTGGAAGCATCTCCACAAGAGTTTTTATTTGCGATTTAGCTGCTTTAGCTCTCTTTCCTAAATATTTATCATTCCATTCAAAGCATTTTCTTGCAGTCAGTTTACTTAATTCATATGCTTCTTCCTCTGCAGTTTTCAAACCATCTAAATTAGCGGGAATTCCTAAAGATAAAGAATATTGCTTAGTTCCCGTACCTTTTTTATCAATTTCACCTGGCTTTAAAGGAAGGGTTGCTTGTAATTGAATAGAACTGTTTTTGACTACTATACCAACTTTGATATTTGCTGATTTTAATCTAGTTTTTAATGTACTAACTTCCTCATCAAACTTTTCTTTTAAATATGCTTGTGTTGTTTCAACCTGCTTCATAGTTCCCTTGTAGCTACCATCCGTTGTGTTAGGCGGCTCAAAAGACTCAAAAAACTCAGAATTCTGATGTAGCTTAGTTTTTGGCATTGCCTTACTTTTGTATTAAATATTAGCTACAAAAAAGTATCAGTTTCTCACAAGCATTGTTCGCTATCAACAAAATATCAGTAACTACAGCCACTATTTATCATCGCAGATTTACCGAACAAAGTAAACTACAAATTTCCCTGGATGGAATACAACTTCTTTGGACCTACCAAGATTGCTGAATCTTTGAGAGCGATCGCAGCTAAGTTCGACGAGAAAATCCAAGAAAATGCTGAGAAGGTAATTGCTAAGTACGAACCTACAGCAAATGCAATTCTTGAAAAATACGGTTCTCGCTTAAAAGGTAAGACTGTTGCTTTGATGGTTGGTGGTTTACGTCCTCGTCACGTTGTACCAGCATTCAAAGACTTGGGAATGGAATTGGTCAGCACCGGTTATGAATTCGCTCATAACGATGACTATAAGCGTACTACTAACTACATTGAAAACGGAACCATCGTTTACGATGACGTAACTGGTTACGAATTCGAGCAGTTTGTTAAAGGACTCAAGCCCGACATCGTTGGTGCTGGTATTAAAGAGAAGTACGTTTTCCAAAAAATGGGTTTCTACTATATAGTGGTACTTGTTGCTTATGTGAAGTATGAAGGTAGGGTACGCAAGAGTTTCGAGTCGTCAGCAAGCAGATACTGAAGCGCTAACTCAACAGATTGAACGCTTAAAGGGAGCTGGTGCTGTAGAAATACTAGTAGATGTGGAGTCTGGCAGGAAGGATTCTAGAAAGAACTACAGAAAACTGCTACAACTGGTGAAGCAAGGAGTTGTAAGCGAGATAATATTCACAAGGCTTGACCGATTGGGAAGGAATGCGGGAGAAATCATTAAAGCTGTTGAAACCTTTGGGAAATACAAGGTTATATACAATAATCTCGATATGCCCTTAGATGGATCTGGAAGTGCCATAGAAAAGTTTACCTTGCAACAAGTGGCTGCGATCGCAGAACTAGAAAGTAATTCCATATCCGACCGAGTTAAATACGGGCTTGCTCACTTCCGCAAAAACTTGAAATATTTCGGTACTCCCCCATTCGGATATAGCAAAGACGAAGACTTTAAATTAATTCCACATCCCCAAAACTGGAAAATTGCACGGGAGATATGCGAAAGATTAAGGACTGATTCTAAAACCTCAATAAGCAGATGGTTAGCTACTGAATACGGGGTAGAAATGTATCCTACTAGCTTTCGTCGCTACATCATGAATCCGTGTCTCAGAGGTCATACTGTTTACAAGGTAGATGGGGAAGAGGAAATTCACTACAACACTCATGCAGCCTTGTTAACCGAAGTTGAGTATCAAGAATTGATTCAAACTACAGCCTTAAAAGTCAGAAGGGACAGGAGCAAAGAGAGATTGCACTTCCTAGCGGGCTTATTTCGTTGTGGCGAATGTGGAGCGGCTATGAGTAAGACTGGCTCATACAATGGTAAAAACGTTCTCCGCTTTCAATGTGCTAAGTATAAGAAGTTTGGTTTAAAAAGTTGCACCAATAAAAAAACCTTAGCCGCTACTATCGTGCGTAGATTCACTATTGCACAACTGATAAAATACGCACAAGAAATAACGCAAGAAATTGAAAATCAAACAGCTATCCAAAACGAAGTAGATGTAGAAGTATTAGAAATTCAAAGACAAATCGAAGGTTTAAAAAAACTAGGTGACAATCCTGCGATCGCTAATGCTATCTGTGACCTTCAAGAGCAAATAAAAAACCGCGAACATCACACAAAGATCCGTAGTTCAACAATGAAAAAAGATCAAAAGTTGTTGTACGCATTCCTTCAAGCTGATTTTTTTGAAATGCTTTCAGACGAGGAATTGCGTTCAATTTGTCTGCGTTTTATCGAATCAGTAAAGTACTCCGGAGGTAAAGAATTAAATTTCTCAATGCGTGCATTGGTGTAAGCAAGTGCTTTCTCTCTTATTCTCCACCACACACTAGAACGGTCATTAGCTGGATTAGACATTTTTATCTCCTGAAGCGATATTTTAAGACTACTCAAAAATCAAAACTTTTCTGTATCAAACGGACGGATAAGCCGGAGATATCATTATCCATAATTTCTGTCTTAATATCGCAGCCTGTATTTAGTTGTTGGGATAACTCAGTGTCTTTGTAGACAGATACACACTCACCTCCGAGTATTCTCACAAGCCAAAATTGACGGGTGGAAATCAGTGAGTAGTGATTTTTTAGTAGTGAGTGGAAAAAATTAACCAAGGACTTGGTTTACGCTGGTGTGTTACTAAGTGTCCAGTTAAAATCTTAATTTAGCCATAAAAACCAAGTTAATTCATGTAGCTTTATTTCGTACATTTATAATTTTTCGTGGTTTATACGGTTAAGTGCAAGATATGAGTTTCCTCCCGTTCAAAGTGGTGGTGATGTTTGGCAGTTGTTGGATTTCATCCAGTATCAACAGTTTCGGGGGATTGATTGGGAAAACAACGTCGGAGAGTTCAAACCTTGCTCAAGTTACGCAAGATGATCGTCCAAATCATAGGCGATTCAAGAGATTAAGAAAAGCGAAAAGTTGCAGTCTTGGCGGTTTCCGTCGATTGCAAACTTTTCAAGAAAAGCGGGCAAGGTTAAAAGCCTTTGTGGAGTCCAATTTCCCGATCCGCTCTGACAAACTTTGACCGATGGGGCGATTACAAAGATATTGAACAATGAAAAATGCTTGCAGAGCATAAAGCTTCTAATTGTGGTATGGCTGCAAATATTATCGGTGTTGTATTAGTTGATGGTGCTGTGGCAGCTTTTGGTATTGAACTTTTAGGAGGGATAGCAGCGGCTTGATATGCAAAATCCCCGTGGGATGCATCCAAGAATACAGGTAATAATACGAAATTTAATTATGCAATAAGTCTATTGTTTGAATTTGGAAGTATTGTTGAAACTGGAAATAAAGAGCTATAAAAGTTTTTGTATTAATTCTGGAAAGTGAAATCGCCTTCTTCGGAGTAAATTTGTATTTAATCACCAACATGTTGGATTATTATTCCTTGCTAAATAAAGATACCTTCCGGACTTCTATAGAAAAAAACTCAATCATAGATTTCCATCAATAATTATGATTGTATTTTATCGATTATCTATTGAGTAAAACTATCATTATTTGGTAACCATAAAGTTTTACTTATACATCTAATATCATATTTATTTAATAATTACTGATTTAGGGTATGTTTTTTTTATGCTAAACGTTGTATTCTTGTTTTAACAGCAGTTAATAATGTAAAAAAACAAACCCGCAAACAGATTTACGTTAAATGCATCGTAAATATCTATCTTTGCTATAAGTTTTTTCCAAAGCAGACTACATTGATATCTCGTGATAGTTGCTTGCTGTTTGTAGCAGTAAGTCAAACGTTTTTGTATTAGCAAATTCAAGTAGTTATTGTTAATTTTTGTAATGTCTAAAAAACATAGAACTATTTAAAGGAGACCACAGTGACGGATTTTAATTCAGTTTCTCGAAGCAAATTTCTTGTAACAGGAGGGTTCTCCGCGGAGGCAGTTTTGCTAAAAGGTTCCATGGGGAATCCACCAGAAGCGGAAGGTGGTAATACTCAAAATGCAACAACAGTAGAATCAGTGGCGAATATAAATCCCAAACAACCGCCAGAAATATTAAAGGCGAGTTGTATGGATATAATGTTCAACTAGCTGGAATGATTGAACAGTAGCCAGACAAAAGTTTCTGCCGAATATTGCAAATATTGGGCTACAAGTTACAATCCGCAAGGTAAGTATAAGTACGATGTATCGTGGATTGAAGAGGCAAAATTTCGCACTAAAAAAAGACGCTGCTTCCATAGCCAAGGAAGGACTGAACGAGTCCAAATTTTAAGAAGTAAATATTGGAAACAAGTTAAACAAATAGACCCAGAAAATTTAATCTTTATCGATGAAATGGGTGTTCTACTTGATATTACGCAAACCCATGCACGTAGCGAGAGCCGCACATAGAGGTGAACGCGGTGAAAGCGTTTATGATTTTAAACCGTTTAATAAAAGAGCGAAACTCACGGGCTCCCATGAGAATTTCTTTAGGAGAAAAAAATCTCATGGGTACCCGTCATGCTTGCCTGTCGTCCTGACCCCTAAGATTTGATTAAGGAGAATTACAACATGGATTTTTTGTCCGATTTCTTGACGCTCTTCCTAGGGAAGTTGCAGTCCCCCACACTGGGCTTTCTGATTGGTGGTATGGTCGTTGCCGCCGTCAATAGCCGACTACAAGTTCCAGATCCGATTTATAAATTCATCGTCATCATGCTGCTCATAAAAGTCGGTCTGAGCGGCGGCATTGCAATCCGCAATGCCAATCTGGTGGAGATGCTGTTGCCTGCGGTGTTCGCCATGATAGTGGGAATCCTGATCGTGTTCATAGGGCGGTACACGTTGGCCAAGCTGCCGAAGGTTAAAACCCTGGATGCCATTGCGACCGCGGGGTTGTTCGGTGCCGTGAGTGGCTCTACCCTCGCCGCTGCCCTGACGCTAATGGAAACGGAAAGCATCACATATGAGCCATGGGCCGCCGCACTCTATCCCTTCATGGACATCCCAGCCCTCGTGACTGCCATCGTCTTGGCCAGCATTTATAGCACCAAGAAGCGCCGTATCGAAGACGAGTCTCTCAGCAAGCAGAAGTATCTCAGCGGGCAGAGCATTACCCCAGGCGGGTATCCCAGCCAGCAGGGGTTTACCACAGCCGGGTATCCCAGCCAGCAGGGGTTTACCACAGGTGGGTATCCTAGCGGCGGGCAAGACATTACCGCAAGCGGGTATCCTAAGCGCGATACCGCAAGCAAGCGGGTCAAGATATGGCCCATCGTCCAGGAAAGCCTCCAGGGTTCTGCCCTATCAGCACTGTTGCTCGGCCTGGCTCTGGGTATCCTAACCCGACCGGAAAGTGTCTATGAGAGCTTCTTCAATCCCCTCTTCCGCGGCCTGCTTTCAATACTGATGCTGGTAATGGGTATGG
>JBHJJJ010000165.1:0-11679 GCA_050042755.1 Rivularia sp. (in: cyanobacteria) | reverse complement strand
GGGGGAGAGGGGGGGATGGGGGGAAATAGATAAATTAATATTTTCCTTGTCCCCTTGTCCTCTTGTTTCGTCTTGTGTAAAATTGACTCTTAATGTAATGATTCCTTGAGAATTGAATTTATACCATTGCATTGCTGTGGCGGCGATCGCGTTGCCGATCAAATTACTTAAACAACTGCGTAATTTTTTTGCGTCAGTATAAATATATTGAGGTACATTAGGTGCAAGAATAAAATTGAGTTTAATATTTTTTTGCTCAACTTTTATTTGAAACATTTCTGCAATATTATCGAGCAAACTATATAAATCAAAGCTTATTTTATCTAACGAAATAATTCCTGACTCAATTTTAGAAAACTCTAAAATATCGTTGATTAATTCAAGTAAATGTTTCGCACTACTATGAATAATTGTAATATTTTCTTGCTGCTCGGAATTGAATAAAGAGTCTTCTCTCATTAATTTAACAAAGCCAAGAATCGTATTTAAAGGTGTTCGTAATTCATGACTCATATTCGACAAAAAATTACTTTTTGCTTGAGATGCTGCAATCGCTTTAAGTTCAGCTTTTCGTCGTTGGGCAATTTCACGCTCCAACTGTTGATTTTGTTTTTTGAGTTGTCGAGAAAGTCTTTGAATCGTTATTTGATGTTTGACTCGTGCGAGTAATTCTTGAAATTGAAATGGCTTGGTAATATAATCTGCACCACCCATCTGAAAAGCTTTAATTTTTTCTAAGACATCGTGCAAGCCACTCAGAAAAATTATTGGTATATCACTAGTTATTTCAGATGCTTTGAGTTGCCGACAAACTTGATAACCATCTATTTGGGGCATATGAATATCCAGCAAGATTAAATCCGGTGGAGCAGATTTTACAGCCGTTAAAGCCATTGAGCCAGAAACTACTGACTGCACCCTATATCCGTATTGAGATAGAGTCTCAGATAAAATCTGAAGAATTTCCAAGCTGTCATCGACGATTAAAATATTTTCCCCACCTACCTGGAACGAATCCCTTTCCATTGCTGATGTACAGAAAACAAAGACATATTGCTAGTTTTCTACGCTAGCAGCATAAATCATCATCGGACAGTGACACATATCACTGCACTATCCAATTTGACCTAAATAACAGACACTTCTTAATTGGTTTGTGTACCACATTCAAATGAAACCCAGGATGTATATATCATCTGTCTTCATAAAACAGGATTAATCCAAAATCCAAAATTACTTAACTTATCCATAACATTTGATTAAGTAGACTTTGCGGATGCGCTCTCCGACTAAAAACCGTCATTATTAAGTTGATGGTTAAAAGAAGCAAAAAATGGAAATAAAGTCAAATAATCCATATCCTTCCCCTGCAAAGGTTCCAAAAGGCTATTTGAACATCATGGGTTATGTTGATGACTCAGTTGTAAATGGCCCAGGCAGTCGCGCTGTAATATGGGTTCAAGGTTGCAAGCGCGAATGTGCAAGTTGTTTTAATCCAGAATCTTGGTCATTTGAAATTAATCAACTTGAATCTGTTGATTCCCTGGCTCAAAAAATCCTCAGCAAACCTGGCAATACAGGAGTTACATTCTCTGGAGGTGAACCTTTTTGGCAAGCACCTGCATTGGCATCTTTAGCTCGTAAAGTCAAAGCTGCTGGGTTAAATGTAATGGCTTTTAGCGGCTTCACTTTAGAACAATTGCAGTCGGAGCAAGCACCACCAGGGGCAAAAGAATTATTGAAACAACTGGATATTCTAATTGATGGCCCTTTTATCGAATCTTTAGCAATCAATTCTCCCGATTCACCTGTTTCATCTAGCAATCAGCGCGTGCGTATATTTAACCCAGACTTTCAAGATAAAATTACTTGGGCTAGCGACCAAATTGAAATACACGTATTTAAAGACGGTAGCCGATTAGTTACTGGCTACCGTGGTTGGTAAACTAGTTTTACATGGGATTCCTTTTATTTATAACTACCCCGAGGCTAGTACTCTTTTTCATTAAAATTGACGGGTTAGGGCAAGCAGGGGGAGCGGGGGGAGCAGGGGGAGAAAAGAATTTTGAGTAAAAATAAACCCGTCATAATTAATGAAAAGCACTGCTAGTAATACACCAACTCAATATTGCCGGGTGAGGGCTTCACTAGGAAGGGGGGGGAGAAAAAACTTTTTTGTCTCATAATTCACATCAGCTAAGTTCCCTTGGTAGATTACTAAGAGAAATATTGATATTAATTAACAATTCTCAACATTCAATTTTTTATTGTTAATTGATATACGCTTGCACTTCTTTCGCGGTGAATCATATTTGATAAATGCTTTTTAAAGTAGTTGCTTGCTAAACGGGCAATTTCTTCTAATGCACCTGCTTCTTTAAATTGGCGGCTTGCATTGGGAATAATTTGCAATTCTTTTTCGGATGCCTTAATTATTTTAAGTGTGTCTTGATTTGTTGCAATTGTTGGTAAATCATTCTCACCGACAATCAATAAAGTTGGTGTCTTTACGTCAGATAAAACCCCAGGTGTTAAACAAGTTTTGCCGCTGCACGAAACTACAGCACTCACCATTGTGGGATTTTTTGCTGTTGCTAGTAAAGCTGCTCCTGCACCAGTTTGTTCGCCAAAGTAACCGATTTTCAAATTACTGGTAAGGGGATAATTGAGCAGCCAGTTTGTTGCAGCAGTTAATCGAGAGGCAAGGAATCCAACGTTACTAGTACAATGCTTGCTCCGTAAGTCAATTGCTTCTTCTTGAGGAGTTAATAAGTCAATTTGTACGGTGCCTAATCCGGCTGTTCGTCTTAATATATGAGCAAGATAACGATTGCGAGTACTGTAGCGACCAATCCCACTACTATGTACAAATATAACAATTCCTTGACAGTTTTGAGGTCGTACTATTTCTGCTTGTAAACGGATGGAATCAAGTTCGATGGAAACAATTTTTTCTTCAACATTATTAACAAAACTTGCATTCATTTTAGTATCCTTTTTTCTTAATGATGATGATTTCTTACCATTACCAACTATATCTCTCTATCGGTCTGATTGATTACTAGAGAAACCTATGTAGAGTCCTATAGAATACTTTAACATTGTTACTTATTTGACATTATAAGTGTTACATACTATCAGGAAAATTAGTTAAATCAAACAATTTACGCCATTTTCCTGGAAAAAACGTAATATCTACAAATTATGGAAATCTACTAAAATGTTCTTTCATAAAGTTGGGGTATTTTTTACCGGGCATCTATATTATTTTTTTTTCATTATATTTGTCAATATTGTTACCAAATCCATAGCTTAAGAAATTATTAAGATATCACAATCTTCCCTTGAGTACATTACCTCTTGATCCCTTTTGAGAGATCAAAAAAATAAAATGCCTAGTCGTGGCGCAAGCCTATCTAAACAAGGGTGAGTATTCAGGGATGTTGCGGATTTTTCTGGGGCTATTTCGGGATTTCGAGTATTCTGATTATGATGAGTCAATCGTCTTATTAATTCTTAATATTCCTCAGAATAAAGAAAAAGACGATGGAAACAATAAATGCTAATCGGGTAATGTAATTATTTATCCACTATTAAAGGTGATGGATATCCCAAGTCACGGGAACCCTTCACTTATTTTTGCTTCGGAAGCGCAGCAAATATAATTTTGTTTAAATGCTTAGTTGTTAATGGCTCATTGATTTAACTGATGTATTTCCCAAGCAGTATAAGTACCTATAGGACTCCAAATTAAATAAGGAACTAATAATAGTGCAGCCCAACCAGAAACTTGTAAAACCAATAAAGTGAGAATGATTCCGATTACAACTCCAATTCCTCCTACAATCGCCCCTGCTTTCATACTTTGCAACCAAAATGAAACTGGAGTGAAAGCAACAACGGTAATTTCTAGCAGCAGATATAAACCCATTAAAAACCAAGTTTGGGAACTACCTGGTTCCCCTTCCCAAATTATATAAGCTGACCAAGCAGCACAAATAAAAATTACCGTCCAGATTACCGGAATCATCTTTTCAAATGTCAACCAATCTGGTCGTTGTAATCGGTTAAACCATTTGATATCTTTGGGTCTAATTATATTACTTCCGAGAGCCACTATTAGTGTTACGGCTCCAATTACCATCCAAGATTTTATCATTGCTTTTTTCGACAATCTTAATGCCCTGGGGGAGAGGGGGAGATGGGGAGAAATGATCTATTTACATCAATGCCCCATGCCCTGTAGCCCAATTCTCTATACACCTTTTATCAACTCGCCATAAAACTTTTGACTTTCGTTTTTTTGCGACGCAAACGAGCAATTGCTTGACGCTGTAACTGTCGCACTCTGGTGTGAGAAATATCCATTCTTTTGGCGACTTCAGTTAATGTTAATTCCCTTCCATCCCTTAAGCCAAAATGCAAATTTACAACTTCTCGCTGTTGGGGAGTTAACTCAACCAGCATTTCGTCAAGACATTCTTTTAATGATTGATTGTTGACGTAATCTTCTATGGAATAACTTGTGTCTTCAAGTAAATCTTGCAATTCTGTATCTTGTTCTTCGCCAACTCGTAAATCTAATGATACGGGTTGACGGGACATCTGCAGATAATCTTGAATTTGGGAGGGCTTTAAAGAAACATGAGAAGCAATATCCGTCATTGTCGGCGTGCGTCCCAATTTTTGGGTTAAATCTCGGCGTGCTTTCTTAATTTTTTTCAGAGTTTGACATACGTGAATTGGTAGACGTATGGAACGACTTTTTTGATCTAAAGCCCGCGTAATTGCTTGTCTAATCCACCAATAAGCGTAAGTAGAAAACTTATATCCCTTATCGGGGTCAAACTTTTCTACTCCTCTTTGTAAACCCAAAGTTCCTTCTTGAATTAAATCGGTAAACTCCAAATTATGATGCTGATATTTTTTGGCGATCGCCACTACTAAACGTAAGTTCGCCTCAATCATTTTTTGTCGTGCAAATTCTCCCTTATCAAGGGTTTCTTGTAACTGAGATTCGGTCATTTTTGCGGCATTAGCCCAAGCAGAAAAAGTTGTTTGAGAATCTAATTTATTTGTTAAATCTTCTTGAATTTGCAGCAATTGCATTAATTGCTTAACTTGCTGGGCATAAAATATTTCTTCTTCACGGCTTAATAATGGTACGCGACCAATTTTAACTAAAAAAGACCGTACTATATCAGCATTTTGCCCGCGATTGGCGGATTCCTTTCCTTTGTCACTATTGACGATTGTAGGTTGCATATTAATTAAAACTCCTAAAGGCTTTAACGATCGTTTCGGTTGCAAAAATCAAACTTTTTTTTTAACTTACCAAACCCAAACCATCCAAATTCCTATTTTATCTTTGTCAAGAAATGTAGCTCAGTTGTATTGTACTTCATAAAAATACGTCTTACCGTTCCAGAAAAATTCGCAAAACCTTTGGGATTTCTATCACTCTTGCTTTTATCTGGGAATATATTCACCTCGTTCGAGTAAAATAATACATTTCCCCGTAGATGACCTTAGCATAAGTAATAAGTCCGCCTCCTATACCAATTTCTATGATAATAATTTTGTAATGTTTTTGCATTAATTCTAGCAGTTATTGGTAAATCATTATCAAAAAAAAAATTATAGTCCCTATCAGTTATTTGCTATGAATTACGAGTTTTTTCTATATTTTAGTTTGTGGAATGTAGTTAGTTATATACTTATTTAAGTAACAGAAAAATAAACTCGAATTCTACCCCTAGATATTAATTATTTTTTATCAATAAAAATTGAATATATCGAATTAGACTATAAAGTTATATTCTAGACTTTAAATATACAAACCTTATGCTATAAAAAATAGCGCTTACTTTAACCATTCTAAGGATGTAACTATAATTGATACCTATGGGTTATTTTCACTTAGTAATCCTAATCTAATAAATCATCCGAAATGGAGATGTTGAAAAATATTTTTATTACTATGCAAATCAGGCTTGATTCTTATTCCCGTAGCGTGCGCTTAAAAATTTAAGTTTTGTAGAGTACTAAGAGCGGAATGTCTTAAGGCACCAAAGTAGTCTCACAAGCTAAAATTGCCGGGTGAGAGGAAGAGGGGGTTAAGAAACAGTGCCGACACTTCTAGGGTGAAGCAGGAAGAAAAAGCTGGCTCTTGTTAGCATTAGTTAGCTTTTTTGTATCGGAGAAAATACATCCCGCATAGTTGATGGGAACCCTTGACTTACACTCCGCGAACAAAATTCTGCGGAGGAATTCTATATTAACGCCCACGCTTATCTGCAAAAAGAAAATTGTTGAATTAAGCCAAGCAGCATTGGCAATCTCCCATGCTTTAGTTGAAGCAAGATGCTACTTGACATTTATATAGTTCACTTGTACTATATAAATGTGCAGGATTTATAGCTGGGGAAATGTGCAAGTATAAGTTATGACTCATATCAGACAAGATACTTATGTCTGCTGCTCATACTATTTTTTTATAAAGATGCACCGAATTTAGTCCACCCAAAGGGCAGGCTGAGAAAAAAATTGGTATCAGAATTAATAGTACGTTCAAATTTCAGGCTTGAAAAAGCCTTATTTTCCAATACTTAAGCTAGGTATAAATATGGCAAATACTGTAGAAAATAAAATTAAGTTTACTCTTTACAATATGTTAGGAGAAGAGAAAGGTTACTATATTGCAGATAAAATAAACTTGGAAAATTTAAAAATATTAAGTAATTCTTTGACCAAAATTGAAGAGCCTTTAGCGATTGATTATAGTTACCAAGTTTTTTTATCTGAAAGTTCAAGAAAAATTAAATGTACATCAGGAATTTTGAAGATTGACGATTTAAAAGCAGAAGATGGGGGAATAATATATAAATACAAGCAAATTAGTCACGAGATTTACAGGCAGCTAGAAGTACCCGTAGTGCAAAATCATCAATCAGTTTATGCATTTGTAAAGGCGAATTTAGTGGAAGGAAATTTAAATCTTGCGAAATATGCTTTATTCAGCACTTTCAACGCTAATTTAATAGTCAGACATGGGAACGCATTGACAAATCAAGAACTTGCTAATTTTGAACGGGATATTGAATCATCTTTATTTTCTCCCGAAGTAATGCGTCGTTCGGAATCTATAGAGATGCTAAAAAACGATAAAATTTCTCTGTTAGAATTAATTGAAATCTTAGAAAAACATCGTCACAGTATTATTATTAATCTCAAATACTTGCGGAAAAACTATCAATATAAAGGTATTAAACGCTTAAAAGGAAGTAGAGATGCAAACGGTAACTTAGTTAAACCTTGGCTAAAAACAGAATATATTGATGATGGCGAATATGTTGGTATGGGTTGCTTTGAAATGAACCGCAATACCGCCACAATCAATATGCTCGTAACTCGTAGAGTAAAACTTGTTAAGGCTGAAGATGACACTCCAATTATTGAAGTAGCGGGTTTGTTAGCAAATGATTTGACAAGCTATAACAACTACACAATAGTTAGCGCAAGCGAACTAAATATAAAATCGCTGCGGGTGAATATTTGTAATAAGAATACCTTTGATATTCTCAGAGAAAGAGGTGTCATTGATGCTGAAAGATTTGATTTCCGTGCTTGCTATACAATTAATTTAGAAAATTTACCGTTAGTACCGTTAAATGGGAAATACAGTAATATTGAGGGTTTATTCAATCGACTAGCAGAAGTAAAAATCTTGGCGAGTATTATTTCGGCATATTTGAAACATGAATCGGATACCTTTGTACCGGAACAATTGAATGAATTGAAAAAGCATTATCTTTCGGGGAATCTTTATCTTAACTTTCCCACAACTAAAGCTGACGGTAGGATTGATAGGCGAATGAGCTATAAAATCGATATCGGTAACAAAGATATTCTCAATTTGAGTAAGCTGTATTCTGCGAATAAATTCTTGGAAAGGAGATATGAGGTTTACGACATTGAAACAGGAGAAATATTTAGTAAACCGACTGTTGAAATGACTTTGAGAGAAAATATTGCTGTTCGTCAAAAGTCACTTTCACATCGGATGAAAATTACCAAAGTCGATGAATTGATGAAACCAATTTTTGATGATTTTTTGGGGATTGCAAATAATGGAAAGGTTGCGGATATTTTAGCAGAAGTTGGTGATGAAAGCTTGTTGGGGATGTTGCAAGATAAATTAAGGGGTAAAGTTATAGAAAAAGAAGAAATTATTGCAGCATTCAGCACAGCGAAGAGAAAATTAGAAGAATATGTAGAAAATATTTACCGGGATATAATTTCTCCTTTGGTATTCTACATTGGTTCCACTGGACTTTTACCCGATGGTATGGAAGGGAAAGTTATGAGCGGAATTCAACTTGCTGCGAAATATCCCAATTTGCATTTTTCTTCATATGAAATAGAAGGGTTATTTTTTGAAATTGGTGATAGTTTGATTGGGGTTTGTGAGAAAGTAGAGTGTTTTAGTCAGAAGGATTTGGTAGGGGTTGATTAATCCAATTTTGGATTGGTTTGTTATCAATATCGCCGACAGCTTCAAAGGTGCGGCTACAGCCCCACCTTTGTGGGCTATGAATAACTAGGTATTTTAGTCTGGTTTTGACTTTGTAATTGTAGGGCATTATTACGTTTATGAAGATATCAAAACCCGAGTATAGGAATGCTCATGGTTTTTTATCGTTTGAAGATATAAGTTACACAAATATGTTAATCAAATGCGGCATTTAATTTTATTTTTGAAATTTATTTGCAAGAATAAGTGTAATTAATATGCAAACAATACTCAAGCATATGGCATAGTATAAATCTAGTTCTAAAATGTACAACCAAGAAAATAAAAAGCACTGCTCACTGTTAACCGCTCACTGTTGAATTTCCTTAACATTTTCCATAACTTGTTTGTATAACTGCTCGTTATTTTGTTCTTGAAAAATCTCTGCTGCTCGCTTTAAGTCAGCTAAACCACCATCTCGATCTTTCAATTCTACACGAGCATTTCCGCGATTATTATAAGCAGCACCAAAGTTGGGATTGATGCGAATGGCTTCGTTGTAATCTGCTACCGCACCTTCTTTATCTCCTTGAGCAGCGCGAGCATTTCCGCGATTGTTGTAAGCAACAGCATATTTCGGATTGAAGCGAATGGCTTGGGTGTAATCCGCTATAGCCTCATTTCTATCCCCTTGTGCAGCGCGAGCATTTCCGCGATTATTATAAGCCTCGGCATAATTTGCATCTAGACTAATCGCTTGGTTGTAATCGCTAATTGCTCCGTTTAAATCACCCTGAGAGGCGCGAGCATTACCGCGATTGTTATAAGCTTGAGAATTGTCGGCACTGATACGCAACGCTTCATTATAATCGGCGATCGCACCTTGTTTGTCTCCCGTGTCAAACTGTACTAACCCCCTTCCATTGTAAGCTGCAACGAATTCAGAATTAAGACCGATCGCTTTTGTATAAGACGCGATCGCTCCTTGGGTATCACCCTGAATATGCTTATACTGCCCCTGTACGTAAAATTCCTTAGCAGTTGATGGAGTTGGTACTGGACTTGCCATTGGACTAACCCCTATCTCTGTAACCAATAGATCCTTATCATTGCTGCAAGAAACAGTTACAGTTGCCATAAATCCACTCAACAAGGCTAAAGCAAATGCTTTGCTTACTCCTCTTCTATCTTGCTCGAACAACCACCGTTTCATAAGTCACTTTTTATTAATACACCCATAACTTCGGCATTTCTATTAAAAAAATTCATTTTTCTTAACTTTTGATTTTAATTGCGTCTCCTTAGAAGCTATATTGATTATTTTCTCACGAATTTTTTTGTGAATGTGTTTACATTTTACCTTTTATATTTGACCTTAATAGTAGAGCTACACAAATAAATCAACTGGCATAAAGGTAACTGTTACTTTCATGGTTCATATGCTCGGATGGTCATTCATCAGTTTCTTCTTGCTTAGAATTTAATCGCCAACTGCTAGTTTTTGATATATCTACAGCAAGTTGCTCGATATTGTCTCCTAAATTCTTTTGTATATCCTTAGTGATGGTGATATCAAAATCCAAATCTAAACTTTGAGTTTCGACTAACCGTACCAGTTCGGAAAATGGCACTTTAGTTGTTGTACGTTCGTAACTCTTTAGTTTAAAATACGGGGTTTCAGAGACATTTTGAGCCAACATTGCTTGTTTTACTCGTTCTTGGAGATGCTCAAATTCTGATTTTAAAAGCTTCCACTGTTCTTCTAATTCAACATATTTTGCACCAAGTATACTTAAATCTTCCGAGTTCGCATCAACATCTATTTCTTGAATAAATTCTAACAAACGTAAATGAACTTGAGCAAGTATTATGGTGTCTAAATATGCATATTCAATTTGTGATTCAGTTAAAGGTCTAATTCCCCAATCACTGCTTTGTTGCTGCTTATCAATATCATGAAAATGGCAAAGTTCTATGGCCAAGGTCTTTAATTTATAATTAGATAAAGGTAAAATATGGTAAGGTATTTTTTTTGCCATTTCTAAAGTACAACTGACATTTTTTGCTTTCTTTTTACCTAAAAATCTCAAGTCATACTTAGCATTATGAAATACCTTTTCTATTGAAGGATTCATCATAATTTTGTCTATAAACTCAGTCACAACATCTGGTTGTTCGAGTACATCCAAAATATAAACAGTTTCTCCAGTTAAATCCGTACAATCATCCAAAACTTGAATCAGCGATAGTTTAGGATTACGAGTATCGTAATCAGCAACTTCTGTATCTAACCAAAGAGTTTTCGCCTCCGTATACTTAGCAACAAGAGAAGCTATTTCCGAGGCAGATTTTAGGTAAGGCATTGAGTAATATTCCCTAAAAAAATGGGCAAAAGTAAGCAAGTTACAATTCCCCAAGTTAGCATTTTGTATGTAATTTGTTTGTAGTGCCGTATCTGTTTACTCTCAGTAATTAGTATAATTTGAAATTTTTAATCTGAAGAGGTAAGAAGTAATGAGTAATGGGTAATAGGTAATATCTTTAATTCGTTGCGGGAGTATTGAAAGCCCCGAATCGCGCTCATATCTTGCACCACTTATGGGTAATTAACTAAACAATTAATTTAATGAGTCACAAAGAAGTCGCAGGTTAAGAGCCCTGCTGCGTGGGGTGCAAACAATTATAGTCCTAAGCTGTTAAGAAAGAGAGGATGATAGGTATTAATCGATCTTGTTTGCGGGAATATATTTTAACGATAAGTAGCTGGTTGCAAGATGTGATGCTAAATTACTTACTATCTAACTAATGCTTAAATACTTTTTTTTATTACTCATAACTCATTACTCATAACTCATTACTCATAACTCATTACTCATAACTCATAACTCATAACTCCTTACTCCTTACTCCTTACTCCTTACTCCTTACTCCTTACTCCTTACTCCTTACTCCTTACTCCTTACTCCTTACTCCTTACTCCTTACTCCTTACTCATTACTCATTACTCATTACTCATTACTCATTACTCATTACTCATAACCTGTTCTCAAATATTTAAGAATTACAAATAGAAGGAGCATCCGCTAACTTTTCAGCTTCAAGCTCCATCATTGCAATATCTGATGGAGTCCATAAACGGGCTACTTGACAATGATGAGCTATTAGTA
>JBHJJJ010000164.1:0-8710 GCA_050042755.1 Rivularia sp. (in: cyanobacteria) | reverse complement strand
CGTAATTATTACTCAGGGGCAGCTTTGTATAGCCAGTTGTTTTTCGATTTGCCGGTTTTAAACATCCTCATGGCTTCTCCCTTCCCAGCTTTTTGATTACCGGCTTTGAGGGAGGGGTTAGAGGGGGAGACATTTTATAGGTAATCGATAAGCGGTTGGGGGAGTAACATTACCAAGTGCGGACTAACCATCCACAAAAAAAGAAAAATGCCACGGTGGTTAAAACCACAGGTGGCGTTTTTCCTCCCAGCTTTAAAAAGACTGGGGCATCCTTATTACCGAACTTTTCTTATGATTCGATTTACAAAACCTGGTGGATTAGTTGTTGTAAGTACTCGCAAAAGTTATTATGACACTGCATTACGAGGGACTCCAAGACAAAAACAAGATCAAACTTGTTAGCTTTGTTGTTGACGGGCACCCATAAGAATTTTTTGATTCTAAAAAAATTCTTATGGGAACCCTTGACGGTCCCTACATTTTGCAGATAAATGCTCGCTACTGGGCGTTTAGAGTTTGCTAAGAATTTAATCTGTATTAGGTAATAATGTCACTTAATGACTTGTGGTGCTACATTGAGCAGTTAAATAATTCTGCATATATTGAGGAATTGCCTGTCCGTTCCTTGTCTGCTACCCATTTGCTCCTATGGCCCGGACCCAACGAGCGGGTCTATGATATCCATCGATTATCAGTTACGATTGAGCGGCAGGGATGTTCTTATACAACTCATCCCATAGATATCACGTACTTAGAACCCTATCTTAACACCACCTGGCAAAACTTTAGAGATCAACCCGATTTTATACAGATTGCTGTTTTAGATGCGGTTCTGCCGTCACTACCCATGGCAACGAAGCCATTCGAGATCGCCCGCTGCCAGAAACCGCTTTGGACAAAATCCCTTTGGCGAGCAGATACACTCGTGAAGAACATTAAGCGTTTAATCGCTACATTGAACTGTCCTACACCTCGAGTCGCTTTGGTCGGTTATTCGGATGTGATTTTTTACGCGCTCAAGAAGATACAGGTTGCTGTAGATGTTTTCGATTTAGATCCGCGGGTAATCAATAAAACTTTGGTAGATTCGACTGTAATTCAACATGGCGAAGCCTTTTTCGCTGGCGAGCCTACTTATGACGTTTTGGTAGTCACTGGTATGACCTTAGCTAATGGTACCTTCTGGAATTTGCGAGAATTTTGCTGTTCGTTCAAAACGCTGATTGTAATGTATGCACAAACGGGGGGTCATCTAGGATCGGTGATGGTGGAATTAGGGGTAGATCTATTTGTCGGAGAGTGCTTGCCTTTCTACTATGAGGATGGGCTTTCCGAAATAAACGTGTACTTCAGCAATAATTATCATTTTTAGAGGACGAGATTGGGTCTATAGGTCGCGAATCAAATTTTATTGAGAAGGCTTTTATAATTGCGATTTTAGACAGGGGAGTAGATGCTGCCATATGGAATTTGCGCGACCTATTTTACCATATCGTGTTGGCATTTAGAATGAAATAGTCCCCCCACCGTCCCAAGACTTAAGGCAGCCCTATTAAAATTCTCGATAAGTTGTTGAAGGTGCAATTTTTTCAATAGTAATTAAAGACTGCATTATTTCTTTGGCGATGGGTGCTGCAACAGTACTACCGTAGGAATTTTCTCCTTGTGGTTCATCTACTAGGGCTAACACTACATAACGGGGTGATTCTACCGGCAATATACTGACAAAGCTAGTAATTCTTGAACCACTAATATAGCCTCCAGTGGCACCAGCTTTTTCGGCTGTACCAGTCTTACCTGCAATGCGATATCCAGGGATTTTAGCGGCTTTACCGGAACCTTTGTTAACAACGCTTTCCATCATTTGTAATACCGTTTGAGTTGTTTTAGGAGAAAAAATTTGGCGGGGTGCACTTAAATTTGTACCCGTATGTATTTGTCCTTTGGTATCTATCAATCCTTTGACTACATGGGGAGTTACCAATTTACCACCATTGGCTAATGCTCCATGCATTTGGATTAGTTGTAATGGGGTTAGGGAAAAACCTTGCCCAAAGGAAGCTGTTGCTGGCTCAATAGGCGAATTAGTAAATTCTTCTTGTGGTTTGAGACGACTATTTGTTTCAAATGGCAAATCTGTATCGGATTTTTGCCCTAATCCCATTCTTTCGAGCCAGCCATAATAAATACTTGGCTGCAATCGCTGGATGATTTTCACCATACCAATATTGCTCGATGTTTGCAGAATTCGGGCAATATTAATTCTTCCATGGCTATTTTTCTCCGCATTTCTGATTTCACGATCTGCAACTTTAATCAGTCCTGTATCATTAAATATGTCATTAGGCCCAATAGTACCAGTTTCCAGCGCTATGGCGACATTTAAGGGTTTAAAAGTGGAACCGGGTTCGTATAAATCTGCTACTGCCCAATTTCTAAATAAGGAAATATCTTCTTTAGTAAATTTATTATTTGGGTTGTAAGTTGGCTGACAAGCCAGGGCTAGGATAGATCCATCCCATGCATCCATGACAATTACGGCTCCCCGTTGGGCTTTGTATTTCTTTATTTGTTTTTGGAGTGCTAACCTCGAAGCGCGTTGTAAGCGGCTATCAATAGTTAATTGCATTCCCAATTTATCAAAGTTAAGAAATCCATCTGGGGCATGATCCGGCATTAATGCACCCTTACCATCTTTTGACAGACGCACTGTCTTCATGGAACGTTCGAGCAATTGTTCTTGAGAATATTCTATACCCGCTTTACCGCGACGATCTGAATTGACATAGCCTACAATATCAGCAACTAAACTTTGATAAGGGTAGTATCGGGAGTATTTTTTCCTTAAATCTATACCATTAAGTCGCAATGCACTAACTTGATCTGCCACTTCTTCTGCTAACTTGGACGAAATTAAAATATTGCTTTTTTGTTTAGTAAATCTTGCTTCTAATTTATCGGCATCTTTATTTAAAATAATTGCAAGCCTTCGTGCAATCTCAGATGGAGACTTGTCTTTGTCAAACAGCTTGGGATGCACGTGCAAACTATAAACTGGAAGATCGATCGCTAAAACCCTTTTATTACGATCTACTATTTGACGACGAGGAATAAAAGGACGCATGCTAAACATCTGTTGATTTCGCGCCTTTTTAGTTAGTTTAGCTCCGTCCACAATTTGCAAACGGTATAAGTTTATTCCTAAGCCGAAGCAAACAGCTATTAATACACCCCAAATCAGGAATAATCGATTTTTTGGGCTATGTGAAACCGGTGGAGATTCGGCTGTAATTTTTTTCTTATTTTTACTCTTTAAAGTATTAGCATTAAAGCGCGACTGCCTATAATTTCTTTTGGGAATTCTGCTCGTTTTACCTGGAAACTTTTGCATAAAGCTTGTCCTTTACTATGAATTTTTTGGGAAAATTTGCACCCTCGATCCCATTCTGTTTAGATTATTTCTATCTGCGATCGGTATGCATCTTTGATTCTTACCCTAGAGCTAACTTGCTGGAAAAATTTGTATAAAACTGTAAGTATAGCCATAACTTCGATGAATTACTTTACAGCATTTGTGTTGCAACATATTAATTGACAATTATCTGAGCCTACCGACGATAATTTATTGAAATCCTATAACTCTAAATAAATTTGATGGTAAAGAGTAAGTCGGCACAAATAAAGGAGGGCTATTTTACAGCTTGGGTAAATTAAGCTCAAAGACTTGATCGCTCTCACTATTCCCTTTTCCCAATTACTATTTTCAACGCCTCGCTACTTAGAGCAATTTTGATACTTGTGAAAAGATTGGCTAACAATTACCAATTTTAATATCCCAAGGCATTTGAAGGTGGTACTTCTATTTTGTTAGATTCTTTCTCAATATTTCGGGAATTTAATGGTGTAGTTTCTTGCAAGAAAATAGTGTTTGCTGGAGTGGGCGAAACTAATCCATGACGGGGTTTTTCGGCTTCTTGGGCCATTTTATTTTTTAGCGTCTCATCATGTTTTGTTAGCTGGCGTTCATTCCGTTGTAACTCTTGTAATTGTTTATAGGAACGACTCCACAGATGCTGAGAATATACCGTCCAACCGTAAACTATTAATGTTGCACCCACTAACAGAAACGTTATAACAGAAGTCTTACGGTGAAAAGAATTCCAGCGCATTAGCCACATTGGTACTTTACTGCCATCTGGCATTACGGGTATCGCGTTTTGATTTTTATGTTCGCGATTTTTGTTATTTACACTATTAGAATTTATCCGTTGAGGTTTGACTCTTGGAGATGGGGAAGTTTTAGAGTTAATACTCGAACTATTCTTTGAGAAAAAAGAAGGTTTAGAATGCCTTTGTCTACTTAAAAATTCAGGCGTGGATTTTGGTAAAGGTGGAAGGCTTGTATATTCGTTGACTCTCGAACCCCTAATGTTGGTTTCTTTATGAGCCGAATCTTGCCTCAACCAACGTTTCCTGCCTCTCAAATTTGATTTACGAATAGTAGCCATAATTTTTTTTAGGTTGAAAGTACTGTACTTGAGACAATCTCGTCAGGAACTGAACAATAAGATTTGTTGCGATATCTCGGCATCATATTGTACACCCGTTTTCAAATATTTGCGGAGATAGCTTCAATGGACTTGAATTTTTCGAGCGCTATAAATTCACAATTAGTTCGCCGCATAATAGCATCTAAAGTATGAAAATACTCACCACTCACAGATATTTTACTTCCATAACATTCTAATTTCTGGCATGATATTTTTTTTTGTAAACCAAACCACTAAATGCACCTAAAAAGTGATATTTTTACAAGCCGTTAACTCTCGTATTAACTGTAAAAACAACTTACCTAAGATTTAGTCAGTATAAAAATGAATAATTTTGTTTGTCAAAGCTAATTGAAACTACAATATTTAAAAAAATCATCAAATAAGGTATCGTATTCAACAGGCTAAAAATAGTTCTTGAATCAATTGGTGAAAGAGGAGTTATGAAAATTAAAATCTTTGGTTTTGCTTTGTTATTAGGTTTGGCTACAACTCTGGGAGCCTGCGAAAGCGCAGAAGAAACCCCCTCCACTGATACTCCCGCAGCTGGGGAACCAACCGATGCTCCAGCTGCAGATCCTGATGCTAAACCTACTCCGACTACTGCTCCGTAGTTGATGGTCTGCATTTTAACTAATGTCAGGATTTTTTGGAAGTTCGCTCTTCACTTCCTATCTGTTATATAAGAAAAAAACAAAATTACTGTTCCGCTAGTAGGGAAGAGCATTCCCTAATTAACGCGAGGAGCAGTGATGAACTTTACTTTTCTTGGCGAAAAAAGCCTGGTTGAGCAAGTCGCTACGGCTATCTGAGAATAAAGTATTGTTCTTTGGAACTAGCATTTTTTGGCTTTCTCTGTGGGCTTCGTTATATTGGTAGACCTGGTAATAAAGATCGAGATTGCCAGGTTTTTACGGGATCTATTTTACTGAGATTTAAATAAAAATGATAATATTACTTTAGCTATAGAATATAGTTTTTTGGAAATTTTGTCATAGAAGCATTATAAATTTGTATTGATTTAGGAAATTCAATCAATAACTTTAGTCTGCCTATGCAGGCTTTATTTTTATACTCTCGCCCTAATAAAGTCTAAGTGCAAGATATCAGTCGCAGAAGAGTTGTGGATCCTCCATAACCGATCCTATTTTCCAAGACGTAATATAATTTGCAAAGAATCCTACTATTTACGTATTTTTTGCCAATTTTCCATGGTTTAGGATTGCTTCCTTAGGTGGCAATGACTATGATTACTTTATCCCTGGGTAAGTCCTAAACTGACAAAAAATCAACAAATGAGGACATTAAAAATCAGAAGAATCGTTTTATTGATACTCTTAAGTACCGTAAGTAGTATTTTCATACAATTATTTTTTGCTCGTAAAATATCTGTCATCGCCCTACCCCCACCAGATGATATTCCAGAAGAAATATTACGAACAGAAATTATTATACAAGCGCGATCGCCAATTGACGGTAAACTCCTCAGCCCTGCCGAATATGCTCAATTACAAGCTCAACTAAAAAGACGTGTCTACCCTCCCAAACTTAGTCCGACAGTTAGGGATTCGGTATTCTTGCTGCGTTTACGTAAGATAATCAATACGCTTTTTCCCTTTGTGAATTTTTAAAAATTGGTTATGGGAATAGCTCATGGAGTTATGAGTTTGGAGTTATGATTTTTTCTCATCCCCCCTCTCTTTGTCCACATTTTCAACTTTCTTTTTCAAGAAATGGGCAAAAATTACAAATAAATGTAAAGAATATATATAGATATACAAAAAGTAGATTCACTAATCCATAATATCCAACGAAATTAGCTCCATGTCTATGACCACTATTGCTCCAGAACAGGTTAACAGTATAATTTGGAACCAACACCACGATCCTTTTGAAATACTTGGTTCCCATCAGATAGAAAAGGATGGTAAAAGTGTCTGGGTTGTGCGAGCTTACCTACCTAATGCCAGCGATGCATGGGTAGTTCTTCCAGAGGAACGGAAGGAAGAACAAATGCAAAGTGTACACGATCCCCATTTTTTTGAATGTACGATAAATACTAAAGAATTAGCCAATTATCAGCTTAAGGTTAAAGAAGGAGACCAAGAACGGGTAATTTACGATCCTTATGCCTTCCGTTCTCCCACATTAACGGAATTTGATTTGCATCTGTTTCATGAAGGCAATCATCACCGGATTTATGAGAAATTAGGAGCGCATCCCACGGAAATTAAGGGTGTAGAAGGTGTTTGCTTCGCTGTTTGGGCACCGAATGCCCGTAATGTTTCAGTGTTGGGAGACTTTAACAGTTGGGATGGCCGCAAGCATCAGATGCGTAAAGGTTCCACTGGAGTTTGGGAGCTATTCATTCCCGAATTGAAGGTAGGAGAACACTATTAATACGAAATTAAAAACCTCGACGGACATATTTACGAAAAATCCGATCCTTACGGTTTTGCTCAAGAAGTTCGTCCTAAAACTGCGTCTATTGTCACTGACTTGGATACTTATGAATGGGATGACAGCGAATGGATGGAAAAACGCCGTCATAGCGATCCACTTTCGCAACCAGTTTCAGTTTATGAAGTACATTTGGGTTCGTGGTTGCATGCTGGAACGGAGGAACCCCATAAATTACCAAATGGAGACTCGGAGCCTGTAGTGCAGGTTTCTGAACTCAAAACTGGCGCACGCTTTTTAACTTATCGGGAATTAGCAGAAAAACTGATTCCTTATGTTAAAGAATTAGGTTACACCCATATCGAACTGCTACCAATTGCCGAACACCCCTTTGATGGTTCTTGGGGATATCAAGTAACTGGTTATTACGCTCCGACTTCCCGTTTTGGTAGTCCTGAAGACTTGATGTATTTTGTGGACCAATGTCATAAAAACGACCTTGGTGTACTTGTAGATTGGGTTCCCGGTCACTTTCCTAAAGACGGACACGGATTGGCTTTCTTTGATGGTACCCATCTTTACGAACACGCCGATCCGCGTAAAGGCGAACACAAAGAATGGGGAACTCTGGTGTTTAATTATGCACGTCATGAAGTGCGTAATTTCCTAACGGCGAATGCTTTATTTTGGTTTGATAAGTATCATATTGATGGCATTCGGGTTGATGCGGTTGCTTCAATGCTTTATCTTGATTACTGTCGCAAACCTGGGGAATGGGTTACAAATGAATATGGCGGTAGAGAAAACTTAGAAGCAGTAGAATTTATCCGCAGTGTAAATCACCTGATCTTTAGTTATTTTCCTGGTTCGCTTTCCATTGCGGAAGAATCAACTTCATGGCCAATGGTATCTTGGCCTACATACACGGGTGGACTGGGCTTTAACTTGAAGTGGAACATGGGTTGGATGCACGACATGCTTGATTATTTCAGCATGGATCCTTGGTTCCGTCAGTTTCATCAAAACAATCTTACCTTTAGTATGTGGTATCACCACAGCGAAAACTTTATGTTAGCGCTCTCCCATGATGAAGTGGTCCATGGTAAGAGTAATATTATCGGTAAAATGCCCGGAGATAGATGGCAAAAGTTCGCTAACGTGCGTTGCTTATTTGCTTATATGTTCGCTCATCCCGGCAAGAAAACCATGTTTATGAGCATGGAATTTGGGCAGTGGAGTGAATGGAATGCTTGGGCAGATTTAGTATGGGTCTTGATGCAGTTTCAGCCACATCAACAGTTAAAGATATTTTTCCAACATTTGAATCAGCTTTACCGTAGCGAACCTGCTTTATATAGCCAAGATTTTGAAGAAGCTGGGTTTCAATGGATTGACTGTAGCGATAACCGTCACAGTGTAGTTTCATTTATTCGCCGCGCTAAAGATTCAGATAATTTTGTTGTTGCTATTTGCAATTTCACACCACAACCTCATTCTCATTACCGTATAGGTGTACCGGAACCCGGATTTTATAACGAATTATTCAACAGCGATGCCCGGGAATACGGCGGCAGCAATATGGGTAATTTAGGTGGGAAGTGGACAGATAGTTGGTCAATGCACTCTCAAGAACACTCTTTGGATTTATGTCTACCACCTTTAGGAGTATTAATTTTGAAATTAGATCGAAATAAAACTGCTGAGGCTACTGAAGAAGGGTAGAGGGATGGGGGAATAGGGAGGTGGGAGATGGGGAGATG
>JBHJJJ010000163.1:0-8413 GCA_050042755.1 Rivularia sp. (in: cyanobacteria) | reverse complement strand
TGATAAAACAAATCGCCCTCACCCTGTAAGGGTGGGGCTACATTTACAAAGCCTGCCGAAGCCAGGCTATAGGATAATATTTACCCAAGATATATTGGGTTTTATTTTTTGCTGAATTACATTTTTTTCGCTACTGAATTTACTGTCACCTGAGTTATATAACGAACGATCGCATTAAAATTATTACGAATTTCTAAAAGTTGTTTGACTGAGGTATTTGAAGTAGCAATAGTTTGTTCTTCTTGTTGTCTTGCGGCTATGATTTGTTTTTCAATTTCTCCGTAAACCTGTTGTTCAAATTCCCATAATTGTAATTCAATTTGATTTTCTAAGTCTTTAGCTATTTTTTGAAATTCGCTGGTAATCTCCCATTTGATATCAGCTATTTGCTTTTCTCGCTCCTTTTCTTTATGCATTTAGTGACAATCTATTCCTAATGAAATAATTGCTAAAGCTGGACCTAAAAATATGGCTGCATTACCAATGCCTTTGGCGATACCAACAGCTTGCCAAGGTTGAAATTTGAAGCCGACAAATTTTCCTACAGCTAAAACAGTTTGATGTAAACCACTTCCAGCTACATTCATAGAAGTAAGAAAACCTTTTCCAGCAATATTTGCAGAATTAGTTGCAAATCTGTTTAAGTTTAATCCTGCTGTTTCACCAATTTGTTTAAGAAAATCAACTTGTTCTTTTAATCGCTCTGTATTTGAACTAGAATCTACATTTTCAGCAGAAACATTTTGAGTTTTCTCTAAACAAGCGATAAAAGCTTGAACTAAATTTCCTTGTAATACTTCTTTGACTTCTTCTCGAATATCTTCGACTGGTGAATTCACCGCATTTTGTAATTTTGTTTCTGCTTGTTCATATTGTTGCTCAACAGTTTATTCGGATTGTTTATTAAGTATTTCAAAATCTTGTTCAGTGCCAACAGCAGAAGCTAGTATAGTACCTTCTTTAGCAATTGCAGCGGACATTTCTAGAGCTATACTTTTAACTTTTGTTTTTAGGCGATCGCGCTCTTTTCTTACTGTGCGAGATAGTCGTGTTAATACTTCTAAAAATGTCGCATCTTCAGTAGAATCCCGTGTCAATTTTAACTGAGCTTCATCAACTAAACTCAATGCAATTCAGACTGGTGTATCGAATTTTGCTAATGCGGCTCGTTTTTCGACAAAATTATTCAGCGCATCGATAAAAGTTTGAAAGCGGCTAATTTCAATCAGGAATTCTTCGTCTTCGTCTACACCTTCGCAATAATCTTTAGCATCAATAAAGCAGACAGGAAATTCATCTAAATTATGGGGTTTAATTGCTTCTGTTAAACTTTTACGATAGTTCGTAATTTTTTGTGCTTCTTCACCAGCTTCATCAGACATTTTATTGATGACAAGCATCATTTTCCATCGATAACCTTTTTCATAGGCTAGTTTTTTAAAGTTTTCTACTGTCACTGAATCAAAAAGCATGTAGGTGAGACAGAAAACTAGTAAATCAGCTTTATTAATCGTTTCATAAGTTATTTCATCGTGATCTTTTCTATCTGTAAATAGCCCCGGTGTATCGATAATTTGAATTCCATTCCAGTCTTAATTAGCAGTTTTATCGGTAGCAATATCAGAATCAATACGAATATCACGTCTTCCTGTAAGTGCTGAAATTGTGGTAGATTTACCAGCATTATATTGACCGATAAAAGCTACTGTTAGAATTCCTTTTTCTTTATGCTCTTTTAGTTCTTTTCTTAGTTTTTGATGAATATTTGTCAGTTCGGGATGATTTGCTTGAGCTAGTAATTCATCAAATTTTATACAAGTTTTTTTTAATTTAGCTCCTACCGCAGCAACATCAAAGGAAATTTGATTTTGATTCATTTTAATTTACTCCTGTTTATCAAAGATTTAGTTAAATAAGTTATACCAATTCTGTATGAGGCTGCGCTTAATCGCTCTCAGCCTGGAAGGCTGGAGCTACCACTACAAAGCCAACCTGCGTTGGCTAAATTTGGCGCATCTTTATAAACAAATGGTATTAGTTTCGTTAATTGGTTTTAAATCAATAGAATTTATCGAAATATCCTCTTGTAAAACAAGGTTAATTTCCTCTTGAGATTTATTGATTTTAATCTCAGATTTGGTTTGAATGTTCATAGTTTTGCCAAAATCACGTTTTACTTTAGCAATAATTAGAAGAATAGAATTATCATTCAATGATTCGTATTTACCGAGACACCAATCAATTATTCGTTTCCCATAAGCACGATTCAGATAATTCATGTTGCCATCGAGTTTTGTTTTGGCTGTATTAAGCTCTTTTGTAATTCCTTCTAATCCTGTAATCAACTCCTCAAAGTAATTATTGACGCTATTTGCAACATCATTACAATATTTTTCAAATTCTTTTTCAGCTTGTTGAAGAGTTTTATATTGGTAATCATCAAGTTGACTCCTTAAAGAATTCTCAATATTTTGAGCAGCTTCTCGTTTTTTTTCATCTTCTGATTTAAACCATCCAGTAATAAAGCCAATAGCTGTACCTATTATTCCCATTACAATACCAATAGGAGTAAAGAGACTTAAAACGGTTCCTGCAACAAAGAGAATATTTCCACCGATTCGTAATAAATTTTTAAAACTATTGGAATCTTGTTGAGTAAATTGAAAATTTCCACCTGTTAATTTGACAAGCAACTGCAATTCATTTCCAACTTCTTCAAGTATTTCTTGAATTTCGTTCTGAAATTTTGCGCTACTTTCTTCAAAAATATTTTTTAGATGCTCATCAAAATTAAGAGATTTAAATTTTTTCTCCCATTTTATATTTAATGTTGTATCATCAGCGTTCCAATTATCTATTGAAAATTGAGTAACTTCACTGAAAGCTTCTTGAAAAATAGTCCTAATTTCTAGGATTAAATTAGTTTTTGTAATTGCTTGAGTCATATTTATTCCTATTCCAATTAGTAATACTATTTTTTTATAAAAATGCGTAGAATTCAGCCTACGCAGTTAGGCTTTGTTTGAGTAGCCACACTCTTCGAGAGTGTAGGCGATTAAGCGCAGCAGCTAGATTGAATAAAACTAAAACAGGAAATTATTGCAGCAAAATTATTAGCCTTATATTTTTAGGATTCCCAATTTAAAAGTATTATGAACATTCTTGATATTTTTTGTGAAAATTACTGATAAAAGTAGATTCACTTAATAACAATTACGGATAAATATCAAAAAATCCCACAACTGAAGTCATGGGATTTATAAAAAAGTTATTAATATTTGTTTTCGATCGTGAAAAATATGAGTTTATAGATAAACTGGGCTGACGCAAAACTCTAATATCAAAATGGTGCGTTAAGCGCGAAATAAATATCCTTCTTTAAAATAAAAATTACCGTTCGCGCCATAACACACCTTACAAGCTAAAACAAAATTATTCCTAAAAACTAAAAATTACTTAGCCTTCACAACTTGTTTTTCTGCAGCATCTAATTTTTTCTTATATTGTCCCATTTTTCTTTCGGCAACTATAAAATTAGGACTTTCTGGCGGTACCGTTTGCATTAACGTCAGGGCTGCTTTCCATTTACCTGCAACTGTATTCCAATCTTCTTTAGAAGTTGCTAATTCTTGCATTTGGGCGGCACTATTAGCAAGAGTCAATGCTTCTGTAAATGAGCTACCTTGAGATGATAATTTAGAAATCTCAGTGTTAACTAATTTAGTTTCGGTGGTAATCCTTTTTTGAATTTGTTCTGCAAAGTTCCCTGATGATATACTTTGTTGAACATCTGGTAAGGTGAAAAACATATACAACCACGCACCCACCAAGCTCAGAACAAAAATATTCAGAAATTTCTTTGATGATTTTAGTTTTTCAACTACAACGTTAGAGTCATCTGAATTGCTTTTAGTAGTATTGCTCGTAGCTGCTACTGTAGTTGCTACTGTTGTGGCCGGAATTTCTACTTCTTCAATCTCAACTTGCTTCGATTTATTCTCCGTAGTATCTATTTCATCTATACTATCGTTGAAAACAAGACGAGCTTTAAATAAATATGCAACTTGATAAAATATAGCAGCGCATAAAACCCAGACAGCAGCAAATGCTATTCTGATATTACTAGGATTATCCGCGTAGGTTTCAATTATTTTTGTGTAATTAAGTTGGAATAATGGTAAAAAAGGCGTACAAATTAAAGTTGCTATTAATGTAGATAAGACAATTACTAGCCAACTATACAAACTTTCCCACCAGCTAATTAATCCTGGGAAAAATCCTGAAGTAGCACTGATTTTTTCTCCTGGAATTGGAGAAACAAAACGACTGATAAATAAGTGATGAAAAAGTGCGATCGCCGGTATAGGCAAGATGAATAATAAGATCGCGACTACAGTCAATTGTTCGGGAGTATTTGACGATTGCGGTAAGCTATAAAATGAAGATCCATAGCGTCTGAAAATACCTAAAAATGCACTCATCAACACAGACAGCATTAAAGCACTTAACCAAGCATTCGGATAAGGAATCCACACGGGCAATTGCATTCGTTTCATAGCGGCTACTCTCTAAATTAATTTATGTAACTAGAACCTTGCTTTAGATATAGTCTCAATAAGAAAACATTATCAATTTAAGCAAGCTACTTGATGTGTTGATCTCAAATGTATTAAGCCTGCTTCCGATTAAAAAAACTACGGTAGAAGGCTTCCTCGCATCTTGGACTACTTATCAATAGACTAAAAAGCTTATATTTGCATAAAATAATACAGCTTCTCAAGCTGCAATCAATATATATTTTAAAAAAGTTTATCAAGCAAGTACCTTGATGTAAGCTAAAGTGATGTTGAAATATGCTCGCGTTATCGGATGAATACTTTCACCGCAGAATCTTACTTCTTTTCGGGAATGTCATAATTTAAAAAATAGAGTTTGACTGCAATGCCTGCTTTGCTTAGATATACTAAAGAACCACATAAGGAAACTTATAGTGAAATAATCGATGTTCGTTCAAGTAGTGAATTTGCAGAAGATCGTATCCCTGGTGCGATTAATTTGCCAGTTCTAAATGATGCTGAACGTGCTGAAGTCGGAACGATATACAAGCAATTTTCCCCTTTTCAAGCTCGGAAAATAGGGGCATCAATAGTATCAAAAAATATTTCGATACACTTAAATGAACACTTCCTTAACAAAGATAAAAATTATCAGCCTTTAATTTACTGTTGGCGTGGCGGTCAACGTTCGGCTAGTTTGGCTATGGTATTATCTCAAATAGGTTGGCGAGTAACTTTACTTGAAGGTGGTTACAAAACTTATCGCAATTATGTACGTCAACAATTAGATAATTTACCGCGACAATTAACTTACAAAGTATTATGTGGTTTAACTGGTAGTGGAAAAACACATATTTTAAGAAAGATGCCTCAACGAGGTTTTCTAGTATTAGATTTGGAAGCTTTGGCTAATCATCGTGGTTCTTTGTTAGGTGAAGAATGGCAAGGTAAACCTTCTCCCCAACCCTCACAAAAGTACTTTGAAACCCTATTATTGCAAGCACTAAAAAACTTAAATCCGCATCAGACTGTCTGGCTAGAATCTGAAAGTAATAAAATTGGACAAGTTTATTTGCCTCAATCTTTATCGGAGATAATGAAGCAATCTAGCTGTGTAGAAATAAAACTACCGCTAAATGTTAGAGTTAAATTTTTGTTGGATGAATATCCACATTTGGTAGATAATCCCGAAATTCTCAAAGTAAAATTAGAACAATTAAAATCTAATTGTGGATGGAAAAAAATAAGTCAATGGTATGGAATGATAAATAACCAAGATTGGGAATCATTCGTAAAAGATATCTTGGCATCTCATTACGATCCAACTTATAGTAAATCAATGCAACAGAATTTCAATAAAATAGAGCAAGTCGTTTCTTTAAAGGATTTATCTGATAACAGTATTAATAATTGGTTGGATTCTTTAGTACCAAGTTTTGTAGGGGTAAAGTAAATTTCTATAATTGATATACTTTTGCCTTTATGGCAAGTGATAATTAGTAATTGCTGGTGAAAATTGTGGTGTTTTTAGCAGCAATTACCTAAATAAAAATTTTAAGGTTTATGTTTTCGGTGACTTGCTCTTAGATTTACTCGCAACACTTGTTCAATCAAAAGAAATAACCCCTGATGCTGCAAAGGGTTAATCAGTAGGACTTTGTACGAGATTTATAACTGTTGGAGCGCTTTTAGCAAGCGAGTTTAAGACTTACATAACGATTTAAGCTCACTTCTTGCGATGCTGCTTCTATAGCAAGCCTACGGTGGAGTTCTGGAGGAATACGAACTTGAAATTTACCACTGTAGGATTTTTCTGCAAAAGGTTGTGGAATGCTCTCATTATTCCCTTCCATATCGGTTACTACACCCTGGATTAAGTTTGTAATACCTTCAAGTGCAGCAGAACGATTTTCATCGAGAAAAGATAGGCTAGGGAACTCAGCACAAAGTCCTACATATTCTTGATCCTCTTCTGACCAAGTAACTTGATAAGTGTAGTGTTCGTAGTTAACCATCTTGTATTTCCTCAATTTTTTCAATAGCGCGTAAAACCTGCCTCACTTGATAAACCTTTGCTTTTCCATTCTTTTCTTGAATGTTGACGCGTGGATCTCCTTGCCAAGGCGTTTTATAGATACAATGGCTTGTTCCTTGCTGTCTAGGTTCTCCAAAGTAATGATTACAGACTTTCATTAAATCGGTAAAGCTAACATCCTTCGGATTGTTCTTTATTTGAGCAAGGAGTTTTTCGATTTGTGCCATAGGTTTTTATACCAAATCATTGTCAAAAGTAGAAGGCTCTCACAAAATGACCATGACTGGGTATTAACTTTAGACTAATTATAGTACCACTATTGATACTATGTCAAGGCTTATTGTCAGAATATTAAAAGTTTTCAGTCAATTAATTGCTTGGTCACTTTTATCTCTAAAACGTTCGGTTTTGTCTGTAGGTAGGGTTGCGCGATCGCAAGCGCCAATCTTTTTTGTTTTACTCAGGGATAAGACATAGTTTTTCTAAATAATGCAAAATAAAATATAGGTTAAATTTTGTACTTACGTACTCCTAAGGATAAATAAGGTTTTGCGTTCATCGAAGATGTGCCGAAGGCATATAGTTAGCACAGCAAATAATCACCTAAACACATAGTCCATGAATAATATTGGAGTTACAATAAATACCTTTAACTCAGTATAATTACAATTTTAAATATGCAGATAAATCAACGCCATAATTGGAATTTAACCACATCAGAAGCAAAAGCAATTCAAGAAGAATTGCAAAAAGAAGTTATTACTGAAGATAAATTTAAACAACCAATAAAATACGTTGCTGGTGTCGATATGGGTTTTGAAGCAGATGGAGAAATTAGCCGTGCTGCGGTAGCGGTATTGAGTTTTCCAGATTTAGAGTTACAAGAACAAAGTATAGTTAGACGTGCTACAACATTTCCCTACATTCCCGGTTTTCTATCATTTCGTGAAATTCCAGCGGTATTAGATGCCCTAGAAAAGATAAATACGATACCCGATATCATATTATGTGACGGTCAAGGATTTGCCCATCCTCGTAGATTCGGCATTGCTTGTCATTTGGGTATAATTCTTGATATGCCTACTATTGGAGTAGCTAAATCTTGGCTAATAGGTGAATATGCCGAACTTTCACAGGCAAGAGGAAGTTGGCTGCCTTTAATACACAATGAAGAAACGATAGGAGCAGTTTTACGTACTCGTGACAATGTAAAGCCAGTATACGTTTCTAGCGGGCATCGCATTAAATTACAAACAGCAATTGACTATGTATTGCGTTGCACGCCGAAATATCGTTTACCCGAAACTACACGTATTGCAGATCGATTAGCTTCTGCCAGATGAAGGGGGAGATGGAGAGAAGTGGAGATGGGGAGATGGGGAGATGGGGGGAAATAAAACTCCTAACTCCTAACTCCTAACTACTCACTCCTCACCCCTAAATCTTATTTTTTTGGCATATTTTATTGCTTATACTTGCTCGTGTTAGGAATCGCACAGACAATGGTTGAAGTCGCTTAGTAAGAAGCTACATTCCTCGATCGCATTATGAATTCACTAACTTTACAGTGGCACGATGCAAACCAAGAACAAACTCAGATAATTTACGAACAGCAGCCTAGTAAAAATCCCGGTACTTTCCGCATTGGGCGCGACCCAAGCCGGTGCGATATTGGCTTGACTCATCCTACTGTATCGGGATTACACGTCGAAATATATTTTAATTCTCAACAAAGACAGTTTGGCTTTCGGAATTTAAGAGAAAAAAATCCTCCTCAAGTAGATGGAAAGCAATTAATCCAAGGAGATGCGTCTTTGAAAGA
>JBHJJJ010000162.1:0-8587 GCA_050042755.1 Rivularia sp. (in: cyanobacteria) | reverse complement strand
CCCCCTTCCCTCAGTCTCAAGCTGATAATTGTTCATTGATAATTGATAATTGATAAATGCAAACCGAATCGAAACTAGGTGTACTCTATATTGTCGGCACGCCGATTGGTAACTTGGAGGATATGACTTATAGAGGCGTGCGAATTTTGCAATCGGTGGATTTTATTGCTGCCGAAGATACGCGTCATACGGGAAAACTTTTAAAGCATTTTCAAATTGATACGCCACAAATCAGTTATCACGAACATAATCGTAATAGTCGCATCCCAGAATTATTAAAGCTGTTGGGGGAAGAAAAAGCTATAGCTCTTGTCTGTGATGCCGGTGTGCCGGGAATTTCCGATCCTGGTTATGAGTTAGTACTCGCTTGTGTTGAAGCCAGAATTAGGGTAGTTCCTATTCCTGGTGCGGTTGCAGCTATTACTGCTTTGAGTGCTTCGGGGATTTCCACAGAAAAATTTGTGTTTGAAGGATTTTTGAGCGCTAAAGCAAAACAACGGCGTAAGCACTTGGAGTCTTTGAAGTGCGAGGAGCGTACTTTGATTTTCTACGAATCACCCCACCGTTTACGCTCAACTTTACAAGATTTAGCAGAAATATTTGGAGAGGGAAGACAAATTGTTTTAGCACGAGAATTAACTAAAATATATGAAGAGTTTTGGCGGGGAACTATTACAGGTGCTTGTAGCTACTATAAGACAAAGGTTCCTATCGGTGAATATACTTTAGTTGTAGCGGGAAATCCACCTACTAAACGAGAGTTTACAGAAGAAGAACTCATTTATGAGTTACAAAACATTATGAATCGAGGAATATCGCCTTCACAAGCGAGTCGTCAGTTAGCTGCATTAACTTCTTTACCCCGTCGTCAACTTTACCAACTTGCCCTGAACTTGAAAAATTTGGATTGTGAGATGCAAGATACTAAAATAGTAAATCTGGAAAATTAAGCTGCTCTTGTACTACTTGATTATTCCATTTATCTTACTCAAGACTGAGTGGCTTGTTTGATTTAAGGAAAATCGGATCTTATTTTCATCCCGATTAACCAGCACATTACAATAAAGTAAAAATTAGAGTTTGTAGACAACGAGGGATTAGAATGACCCAAGTGGTTTTAGGAGAAAACGAAGGAATAGATTCTGCTTTACGTAGATTTAAGCGTCAAGTTTCCAAGGCTGGGATTTTGGCTGATGTTAAGTATCATCGGCACTTTGAAACCCCACAGGAGAAACGTAAGCGTAAAGCAGTTGCAGCAAGACGCAAAAGACGTTTCAAATAAGTAGGAATGAGTACTTTTTACTATTTGCTTTCCCCGTGAAATCTATTATGTTCCAATGTGCGTAGCTTCTGCTCCAACCGATTTTTATCCCGAAGGGAAGAGCATATCGCCATAATATATCTAAACATTACTTATGAACTAGAAAAAAGACTTTCTTCGTTCGGCAAAGTACCTTGAAATTTCTGAAATATAGTTGGATTGGGCAAGTTTTTACAATTTATAGCCCATCAACCTTCTTGATTTGATCGACAACCACTGCCATGCGTGCAGTGGTTGTTTGTCATATATTACTCCCGGCAGAAGTAACCCTCCGTAATGTGAGAGAGAGAAGAGGGGAAAGAGAGTAATAAGTATTATATTATATTATATGGTGAAACCTCAAACTTTATTCATCTTTGACTTTTGAATGCCAGACTTTTGAATTCCGCTGTGCTGTACTAGTTTAAATTTATTTATCAAGCAGGATATTGAAAGATTCCATCCTCAGTGTAGAATTACCCTGCTATTTCAATATTGACAAGGTTAAACTGGTGAAAATGTATTCTTCGCAATATTTAATCACCATTAAAAAAATGCTATCTACCATTTTTATCCCTCATGGACATTGTTATCTATGGAAAACTGGATTAGTTTCGCTACATCTCATTTCAGATTCCTTGATAAGTGTGGCTTATTTCTTAATTCCCATCATGCTTGTTTATATAGTTCATATACGAGAAGATGTTCCTTTCGATTGGATATTTCTTTGTTTCGGTGCTTTTATTATTTTGTGTGGTTTTACGCATTTAGCGGAAGTTTGGACGTTATGGCATCCTAATTATTGGGTTTCTGGTTGGTTAAAAGCTTCTACTGCGGCGATATCTTTAAGTACGGCAATATTACTTTTTTGGTTAACTCCAAAGCTAATAGCTATTCCCAATGTTCCGAAATTGGAAGCCTTAAATTTAGCTTTAGAAAAGGAAATTATTGAAAGAAAAGAAATAGAAGCAAAGTTAAATGTACAAACTCAGGAGTTAGAAGAAACGTTATTAAAACTTCAGCGCACTCAAGCTCAGATGATTCATAATGAGAAAATGTCAGGGCTGGGACAAATGGTAGCGGGAGTAGCTCATGAAATTAATAATCCTGTTAGTTTTGTTTATAGCAATCTTATTCCTGCCAGAGAATATGCTGAAGATTTTATAGAATTATTAGAACTTTATCAATATACTTATCCTCAGCCTCTTCAAGAAATTAAAGATAAAATTGAAGAAATAGAATTGGATTTTATTAAGGAAGATTTTATGAAATTACTTGATTCTATGGAGGTAGGAACCGAACGTATTTATAAAATTGTTTTATCGCTACGTAATTTCTCTCGTCTGGATGAATCTGAGTTTAAGAAAGTAGATATTCATGAAGGTATAGATAGTACTTTAATGATTTTAGGAAATCAATTAAAGGCAACATCCGAACATTCAGAAATTCAAGTTATTAAAGAATATGATAATATTCCTGATGTTGAATGCTATCCCAGTCAGTTAAATCAAGTATTTATGAATATTATTGCTAATGCTATTGATGCTTTTGAGCAAAGCGATCAAAAAAATGAAAATCAGATTATTATTTATACTCAAAAGAGCGATTTTAATTTGATAAAAATCATTATTGCTGACAATGCTTGTGGGATTACCTCTGAGATACATTCAAAAATTTTTGACCCATTTTTTACAACAAAAAAAGTAGGTAAAGGTACTGGATTAGGTTTATCTATAAGTTATGAAATAGTCACTGATAAACACGGTGGAAAATTATCTTTTGATTCTACTCCTAAGGCAGGAACAAAATTTGTCATTGAAATTCCTATTGTTCACACAAGATAAATCAAATATAAGCTAGTATTATCGCAACAGATATTTTTATTCAAAGGTAATAGGGAATATAGAAGTTTTCCAACAATAATAGTGACTATATACTTGATACATATTTACTTTATAATTAAATTCAAGATACAAAGTATTTAAGTATGACTCTAATTAGGTTAAGTAAAACTACTTAACCTAGTAAACTATTTAAAAAAATAGTTCAAAATTACATGTAAATTTGAAGTCTAGCTGGGAACAATAAATGTAACACAAGTAAATTATCTTTTAATTGTTCCCATGTCAGAAAGTATCTACGAATCAACATATATATCATCTGGAGAGTGCCAAGAACAATTACAGCGCACGATGCAGTATCAAAAGCTGCTAAATAGAATCCTCGCAAGAATTCGTGCATCAGTAAATTTAGAATCTCTTTGTACAGACACCAATCAAGATATTTGTTGGCTACTTGGTATCGAAAGGGTAGCAATTTATCAGTTTAATGAAGATTACAGTGGAAGTTTTGTTAATAATTTCGGATTTGCACGCACTCCATGGGATGATATTCGTGCTTTTGGACAAAACTTGATTTGGAAGGATACTTATTTACAAGAAACTAAGGGTGGAAGATACATTAAAAATGAGCCTTATTCAGTAGAAGATATCTACACAGTGGGGTATTCTCGCTGTCATATAGAAATACTTGAACAGTTTCAGATTCGCGCTTATGCAATCGCACCTATTTTTGTAGGTAATCATTTATGGGGCTTGCTTGCTGCTTATCAACATTCTCAACCGCGTCACTGGTTAAGTGATGAAGTAGAATTTTTGCATCAAGCTGGGAGCTATTTAGGAATAGCAATGCAACAAGCCCAAACTCTAATACAACAAGAGCAGCAGACAGCAAGGTTACAAAACTCCGTAGCTAGACAACGCGCTCTCATGGAAGTGGTGGGTAATATTCGCTCATCTTTGGATACTAAATTTATATTCGATACCACTTGTAAGGAACTTTGTCAGCTTTTGAATTTAGAAAGAGCTGCAATTTACCAATTTCATGAAGATTGGAGTGGAGAGTTTATCAGTGATTTTTGTACGGTGGAATCTCAATGGGAAACTATTAATCCTTTTGGTAAAAATTCAGTTTGGCAAGATACTCATTTACAAGAAACTAAAGGCGGGCGTTATCGTAATAATGAAACTTTTGCGGTTACTGATATTTATGAGGCAGCACATACCCGCTGTCATTTAGATATTTTAGAACAGTTTAAAATTCGCGCTTATGCTTTAGCTCCAATTTTTATCGGGCCAAAATTATGGGGTTTATTGGCGGCTTATCAACATTCTTCGCCGCGTCAGTGGCTAGATTACGAAGTAGAATTTTTGTCTCAAGTGGGAGGGCAACTCGGCGTTGGTATCCAGCAAGCGGAATTATTACAACAGTCGAAACAACAGTCAATAGCCTTAGAAAAATCAATAGCACGACAGCGAACTCTTACAGATGTGGTAACGAAAATTCGCTCTTTTTCTAACACCGATTTAATTCTTGAAACTACCTGTCAAGAAGTTTGCAAGCTGTTGCAAGTGGAAAGAGTTGGGGTTTATCGGTTTAATTCTGATTGGAGTGGCGAATTTGTCAGCAATTTTGGTATTCCAGAAGTTAACTGGACTAGTATTAACCCCTTTGGCAAAAATTTATATTGGGAAGATAGTTACTTACAGGAAACAAAAGGTGGTAGGTATCGCCATAATGAAAGTTTCGCAGTTGGCGATATTTATCAAGCTGGGCACGTGCGCTGTCATATCGAGATTTTAGAGCAATTTAAAATCCGTGCTTATGCTATAACTCCGATTTTTTTAGGACGTAATTTATGGGGTTTGTTAGCAGCTTATCAACATACGGCACCTCGTGAATGGGAAAGTTTAGAAGTTGAATTTTTAGCCCAAGTCGCCAATCAATTGGGGGTAGCAATTCAAAGTGCAAATTTACTTTCTCAAACCCAAACTCGTGCTGATGAACAACGTCAATCGGCACAAAAGCAACAGATTCTCTTTGATGTAGTTGCCAAGATTCGTAAATCTCTAGATTTAGAAACTATTTTCAAAACAACTGCCCAAGAAATTCGCCGCAATCTTTATGCGGATAGAGTAGCAGTATTCCGATTTGAAGAAAACAGTAACTATTGTAATGGTGAATTTATCGCCGAAGACGTATTAAGTGAATTTGAACCAGCATTAAATTTTCATTTTCAAGATTATTGTTTCGGAGAACGTTACGTTCCTCAATATACTCAAGGTAAAATTTTAGCTGTTTCTAATATTTATACATCTGGGTATCAAGGTTGCTATATCGAAAGCTTAGAGAGATTTCAAATCAAAGCATATATTCTTATTCCTTTAATGGAAGGTAAAAAGTTATGGGGACTTTTATGTATTCATCAATGCGCCAATCCTCGTAACTGGAAAGATGAGGAAATTCAGTTCGTGGCACAAGTTGCAGCACAGTTAAGTGTAGCTTTGAAACAAGCTAATTTATTGGGAAAAACACGAGAGCAAGCCCAACAATTAACTCAAACTTTAGATGATTTACAAAAAACTCAAATTCAAATGATTCAGTACGAGAAAATGGCTTCTTTAGGTCAGTTAGTAGCAGGTATTGCTCACGAAATTAATAACCCAATTAGCTTTATCTACGGTAATTTACAACATGCTGAAGAATATACTCAAGAGTTAATGCAATGCTTGAAATTGTATCAGCAACATTATCCTGAACCAGTTACAGAAATTAAAAAATTTTTAAAAGAAACAGATTTAGAATTCTTATTTGAAGATATTCCTAATTTATTTCAATCAATGCAAGTAGGAACCGATAGAATCCGCGACATTATTGTGTCTTTACGCAATTTTTCGCGTTTAGATGAAGCGGCAGTCAAAGAAGTTGATATCCATGATGGTATTGAAAGTACTTTGATGATTATACAAAATCGATTCAAATCAGAGCAGCATAATGCTGAGATTAAGCTTGTCAAGGATTACGAAGCATTACCAAAAGTAAATTGTTATCCCGCTCCACTCAATCAAGTATTTATGAATTTACTAATAAATGCCATCGATGCTTTAGAAGAATATAATAAACAGCGCACACCCGAGGAAATTAAAAAAAATCCCAGTAAAATTTATATTTCAACATCAACTATTGGTACAGATTGGGTAACAATTTCCATTGCAGATAATGGCCCTGGTATACCCCCAGAAATTGAAGATCGGATATTTAATCCATTTTTTACTACAAAACCAGTAGGTAAAGGTACTGGTTTAGGTCTTTCTATTAGTTATCAAATTATCACTGAAAAACATGGTGGTAAGCTCTATTTTCATTCCACACCCAATGAAGGGGTAGAGTTTGTCATTGAGATCCCAGTTCGGAAAAAGTAGGGGTATAAGGCACTGGGATAGCTCATAGAGTGAGATATCCTAATGATACCGGCTGTGCGATCGCAAATAGTTATGCAGTCTTTCAACCGGGTGCTACCCATCTTGATACAACTATAATATTAAATAAAACGAGAGTCATTTTCTCTCTACCTTCCTATCCCCGTGACGGAATTTCGTGGAACCAAGAATCCCCCGCATTCTATGCGTGGGGAGCGTCAAGAACTCTCGGTGGGGTATCACACATTATTTAACGGCATAGGAACAGTTGACTTCACCGACTCGCGCTCGTGTAATTTATTGAACCAATTTCCTATATGAGGATATTGCAAAGGCCAATCTTCATTTAAGCGTAAGCTATAGTAACCAAAAGAACATAATCCTGCAATGTCTGCTGCTGTCCATGTATCATCGCCTAATAAGTATTTAGTTTGAGTTAATTGTTGCTCAAAAACTGTAAAAAGACGATTAATTGAGGTTTCAAATTTTTGACGATAACCAGTAGCGGTTAAATTATTTGTCAAATTTAGTATCCATAAATTAATGATGCTATCACCTAAATTATCTGCTAATTCTTCCCATTTACGACACTCAAGTCTTTGGTGGGGATCGCTAGGGTAAACTCGTGGTTGTGGATAAGTTTCATCTAAATATTCTGCAATTAATGTCGAATCCCAAAGAACTGTACCATCTTTTTCTACAAATACGGGTACTTTACCAATGGGAGATATTTTCAAAAATTCAGGGGATTTATTCCTTAAATTAACTTCTTTTAGTTCGTAATCTAAATTTTTCTCTGCTAACAAGATGCGGATTTTCCGCGAAAAGTTTGATTGCTGGTGATAATACAATATTCTAGTCATCAGATATCTCCAGATAAGACATCAAATTAATTCGTTCTGCTGTTGTAGGAGTTTCTGTGCCGAAAATATGAAAGAGTCGTCATTATGCTCTGATATTATTTCTAGAAAGTCAACCGCACGGCAGGACTATTATTTAGTATTAATTGCATACCCCACGTTCTTAATTCAGGTTAATTAATTACCATACAGCTAATGACTTTTGTTGCTTAACCTTCATCACTCCACTATATTTAATTAATTTTATATTTATTTAGAGCAAATCACGATCAATATTTTTTCTGTTTTGTAGCTTAGATAACTTGAAATGAGATTGTAGTTTATTTAGTCTAAATCAAGTATTTTCTCTAACGAATTATTAGTAGTTATTCGGTTAAGTGAAAGACGAAATTATCATTTGGGAGATTTATATCTAAAGAAAAAACTAATTACAAATATTCAAAATTATAATGCATTTGATTCAATACTCACCAATGTTTTTATGACTGAAACGACTTCAATTGACCAAGTTCTCGATATTGCCATTATTGGAGCGGGACCTGGTGGAATCTCTGCCGCCCATGCTTTAGCCACATTGGGCTTTTCAATCGGAATATTTGAGCGAGCCAGGGCACTAAGACCTATCGGTGCTGCACTGGGCTTAAGTGATAAAGGTTATGAGGCTTTAGCTGCAATTAATCCAGACCTAAAATCTCAAGTACGAGCATTAGCTGTCAATCCCAAACATCAAATGCTGATCAGACCGAACCAGGAGGTGCTGTTCGCTGGTGAATCCCCTCTTGCAGGAACACCCTTCACTTGGCTGAGGTGGTATAATCTGCAAACCTGTCTTGAATAGTTATTGCCACAGAATGTATCGGTTAATCTGAACCATGCACTTATCAATGTTACAAAAAATTCGGATCGGAGTGATGCACCATTGTGCCTGAAGTTCGATGGAAAGCCAGAGGTATTTGCTCGACTTGTGATAGGTGCAGATGGTTACAAATCCGTAGTCAGAAGCATCACAGTTGCTGATGGGGGTCCAATTTACAGAACTCCTGACAATGAAAGCCCACGGTTTTTAATCGTGGGATGAAATTGGAATAGGCACTTTTAAGTGCCGTGATTCTTAGTTTCTAGTACCTTGTGCGGCAATGTATTTAATTATCGTTTCAGATGATACACTG
>JBHJJJ010000161.1:0-11781 GCA_050042755.1 Rivularia sp. (in: cyanobacteria) | reverse complement strand
TAAAAAATCTCCAAACATTCAAAATGGCTTGGAGGAAAAAATTGTTGAATATCAGAAAAAAGATAATGAATTAAGAACTTCTCTTTCCTTGCTGAATTCAACCTTAGACTCTACTGCAAATGGCATACTTGCAATCAACATTGAAGGAGAAATACTCTACTACAATCAAAAATTCATTGATATATGGGATCTTCCGGCAGATGTGAAAATTTCGAGAAACTGTAGTGAAGCTAAAGCTCCCTTTGAGAGTCAGGTACAAATTTGGGAATTTCCGACTGTTTCTGATTCCGAGACTTATATTTTGCTAGAGTTAAAGGATGATAAGCAAGCCGAATCGGAACTTCGACAAGCATTAGAACAAGCAAGAAGATTAAGCGAACTTAGACAGCGCTTTGTTTCGATGCTTTGTCATCAATTCCGTACTCCACTCAATGTTGTTTCTTTTTCATCTGACTTACTCAGACGTAATATTCATCAATGGAGTAAGGAGAAAAACCATTCTTATCTGGATTTGATTCAAGATGCCGTGGAACAAATCAGCGAATTGCTTGATGAAATTTTGTTATTTGGTAAGGCTGAAGCTGATAGATTAAAGTGCGAGCCAAGAGAGCTTGATTTGAATCAATTTTGTCAAGGTATCATAGCACAAATATACTTGGCAGAAGGTAAGCAAAATGCAATTAACTTTATTAGTGGGGGTGAATGTTCGACAAAAAATGTTGACCCTAAATTATTACAGCACATCTTAACTAACTTACTTTCTAACGCGATTAAATACTCTGTAGGCAGTAACGCTGTAGATTTGAAACTTATATGTGGAGATAATCATGTGATTTTTCAAATTAAAGATAAAGGAATTGGTATTCCAGCAGTAGATCGAGAACAAATATTTGAGCCATTTTATCGAGGTACCAATATTGATAATATACCTGGTACTGGACTGGGTTTATCGATTGTGAAAACTCTTGCAGATTTACATGGATGTGAAATTTCCTTGTCAAGTAAAGTTGGTACCGGAACTACTTTTATTCTTAAAGTTCCATCAACAAATAATTAAATTGTAAAACCTATATGTTTCACAACAAACTCTTTTATTACTAAACCATGAATCTTTTTTATTACTAATCAACTATATAACCAAAAAATAATGTCTTTTTGAACTCGGCATAAACTTCCAAGCTCCGATCCTAACTTATATTAATTAATCATGACGCAAGCAGTCCCAACAAAAATTCTGGTAATTGAAGATGATACTCGTACCCTTAATATGTATATAGACGGCCTTGAGACAGAAGGTTTTGAAACCATAAGCGCTAGTGATGGCACTACGGGAATTCAACAAGCTCTTTCTCATTTACCCGATTTAATCATTTGTGATATATTGATGCCTGATATTGATGGCTACACTGTTTTAGAAAAGTTGCGCCAAAATCCCCTAGCAGCAATTATTCCATTTATTTTTCTTACCGGCAGAGGCACTAAAGAAGATTTTCGTCGTGGAATGGAGTCTGGTGCTGATGACTATATCGCTAAACCCGTCACATTAGAACAATTGTTAAAAGCGATCGCCATTCGATTGGAGAAAAAGCAGGCTTTTCTTAGTTATTGCTGTGCTAACTATGATAGTATCTCAAAACCGCGACCGAAGGAAGAGGAATCTATATTCCCTGTTGTTCCTCAGTTACAAGAAGTTTTTGATTTTATTGAGGCTAATTATCATAAGGGAATCACCTTGAGCCATGTAGCTGAAGCTGTTGGTTACTCTGCGGCTTATCTAACTAATAGAGTGGCAAAAATAACTGGAGAAACGGTTAATAGTTGGATTGTCAAGCGTCGTATGGTGGCTGCACGTTATTTACTCAAGAATACTAGCCAAAATATCGAAGAAATTGCTACCACTGTTGGTTATCAAAATACTTGTCATTTTTCCCGACAATTTCGCCAACATCACGATATACCTCCTCAAAGTTGGAGAAAAAAGCATCAGTTTATAGAACCATTACCAGTGGAAGTTTGATAAACAATAATAGAATGGATGACAGTAATATACAGAGATATTTACGGGTTCAATTAAAAATAGACTCTCTCAACTTAGTCTTGCCCCAAAAATAGCCTATATTCACTATTTATTTCTGGCATTGCATTTTTTTTATACAAAATACTTGTTTGAAGCTTATGCCAGGAGTAAGGAGGATTGGAGTATTTCAAACCTCCGTCCTATTTTTTTATAGTCATAATTTTAATTTATGTTTTTTGGTCTATATTTCAGTATATGTAAGTATAGTCATTGGTTGCTTAATCAAAACTTTATAAATAAGGCACTATATTAAAGTAAGTTTGATTATTCTGTAGAAAAAAAAGATATATGTTATACGTAAATATAGAAATTATTGATTGAAATTTGGATTATGGCAAAATCACAAAGTTGAGCTATAAGTTAGGTTAATAAGAAGTAAGAGCAAGGCAGCATTTTCTCAAAATTGGCTGCACTCAATTCGATATAATCGTTGGGAGTTAATTTTATTCTGCAAAAATAATTTCTTCTAAGTCCGATCGCTAAATTATTCTCAGGGTGGTATTTTTTAATGAAAGAATATTTTTGAATACTTACTTATAAATTGAAAATCATATTTGTTTAAAAATACTTATAGTTAAATAACCTAAAAGTACGAACGGAGATATTTCTACAAGTGGGAGTATCCCAAATGTGTAAATTTATTTTTTCGGTAGTGCGAGCATCTTGCTCGCTCACTGGCACTAGGGAGCGAGACGCTCCCATTACAAATTTTATTTTTGCAAAATTGGGATGCTCCCCTACAAGTAATTATCCGGAAATTATCTCACTTTATAACCAAATTAGTATTTTTGGTATAGCAAATTTTATCTTATAAAATTATAACCTAACGGTTAAAATGTCAATTGTATAAGGCTTTTAAAACATATATGGCTTCATGATATAGATATAAATTATGTTTCATTCACTATATAACTTTGAATAAAACTGACTTATATATAAAACATTAAAGCCAAATAAATTGGTGATTTTTATATGCATAAATATTATCTGAATTAGTTTTGTATAAATCACCAGATATTTATACATTTTCAAGATAAATATTTATTTGCATGGTACTTATATATATACCAAGTAAGTAGCTTTGATATTTTCATCCAAATAATTATTTTATTTCCTCGGATAATAATCATTAAACATGAATTAGTATATATGAAATTTAGGACTTACGATATTGTCACAAGTAGAAAGTGGTACGTGACACCACAACCCTTATTACCACCTTAAGAATTTAATTAAGTGTCACTTCCCATTAAAAATTTTTCTGATAAAAAAAATTAATGGGTTCCCGTCACATGCCCCTACAAAATATGCCAATTAACTAAGTCCTGAAATTGTCAAACAGACTAATAAATAGTAAAAAATAATTACACTTTATTCTCAACTACAAAATAAACCTGACTGAGGCGATCGTGAAAAAATCTAACTCAAAATTCAAACGCTTTCAAGAAGTTTTAGTTACAGGCTTACTCGGAGACTTGCCTACTATTGCTTTAGGACCAAAATTAAGAAACCTGATATATCGAAGTATATTGGCGAACATGGGTAAGTCAATCTATATACAAAATGGAGTTGAATTACTAGGAGCTTCTAATATAAAACTTGGCTCGGGAGTGCATCTTTTCAAAGGAGTTCGTATGGATGCTTTAGGACATCAAAATAATAAAATCATTTTAGAAGAAGGAGTTGCGATCGAACGCAACGTTGATATTGGTGCTTTAGATAATACCCAAATATATATTGACAAAGGTACATTTATTGGTGTAGGAGCTTGTGTTGCAGGACCAGGAAACGTCAAAATTGGTAAACGCTGTTTAATTGCAGCTCACAGTGGAATATTTGCAAACAGCCATAACTATGCAGACCCATTAAAATATATTGCCGACCAAGGGGTTACTTGTAAAGGAATTACCATCGAAGATGATTGCTGGTTAGGACACACAGTTACAGTAATAGATGGAGTAACTATTGGTAAAGGTAGTGTCATCGGTGCGGGTGCGGTTGTTACCAAAGACATTCCTCCTTATTCAATCGCTGTTGGTACACCAGCACGAGTTATCAAAACTCGCCTTCCCGAAGAATCTATAAATCCCACAGACTTAGAAATTATTTCACGCAACTGAATAGATACTTTAAATTTTGATTAAGGAAGTATAGTCATGAGTAGTAAAAAAGCTGTATCAAAGTGGAAGCGATTGCAAGAAACAGTTTTAACTGTAATGCTGGCGAATATTCCCACAAAAGTAATAGGTTCCAAATTGCGAACTTTTTTTTATCGCAGTATCTTTGCGGGTTTGGGTAAAGACGTTTATATACAAGACAGCGTTGAATTTATCAATACTCCTAAGATAGAAATTGGCAATGGAGTGCAAATATTACGAGGCTCAAATATAAATGCCATCGGACATCCTAAAAATAAAATTTCTATTGGCGATGGAGTGCAAATTCAACACGGTGTTGATATTAGAGCATTAAATGATACTTACATAAAAATTGAATCAGACACATTTATCGGTCCTTATGTTTGTATTGCTGGACCAGGAAATATCAAAATAGGTAAAGGTTGTTTAATTGCAGCCCATAGTGGAATATTTGCTAACAATCATAATTTTACAGACCCGGTTAAGTATATTGCGAAACAAGGCATTACTCGCAAAGGAATTGTTATAGAAGATGACTGTTGGCTTGGACATGGCGTAACAATAACAGATGGAGTCACCATCGGTAAAGGTTGTGTTATTGGTGCCGGATCGGTGGTAACAAAAGATATTCCTCCTTATTCCGTAGCTGTGGGTACTCCAGCAAAAGTTGTTAAAAGTCGTATTGGAGATCGGGAATTAGTCAATTTTACTGATTCAATCGCCAAAAAACTAGTTGATTAAATTGACAACAAGTATTCATTAACACAGCAATTTTTGGGAATTTTAGAGATAATTTCTGAGGTAACGAGGAGACGGGGAGAAAAGACTAATTTTTTACCTCTTACCTCTTACCTCTTACTTTAATAGATACTCCTCGAAACATATTTCTTGGAATCAACGTCGAAAACCAATATATTAGCCTACTACTAGCACAAACCTCGAGCTAAGGATACGCCCATTCGCACATCTATCATTTTTGTTCTCCAAAAATGGGGCTATTTTGGGTAATATAAAGAAGTTATCTTTTCTGCAAAAGCAGATACTAAAAATAACTTTTGTGACTAGCCCTCTGGAGAAATTGCTATGCTGACTTTAAAAATCGTTGTTTATATAGTTGTTGGGTTGTTTTTAGCTACATTTATCTTCGGATTTTTGTCAAATGACCCAGCTCGTAACCCTGGACGTAGTGATTTTGAGTAATTATACTTAATTCCTTCCATAATCGCTGCAATGTATTGATAAAAAATTATTTTCTGCGTTCAGCGATCGCGAGGGAACTGCGGATATTAAACTGACGGTAATGTTTGAAGCAATGTCGCTTTACATAAAAGTGAATAGCTTCGGAGAACCGTTTTGTATAACAGGATATTTATTGTTCGCGCCAAGGATATGTCGGAAGATAACTCGCCTTTATTTTCTTTCGACAAATGTCCTTTTTTGGGCGGAATCTGCTCCCAGGCTAAGTAGAAGGCTACAGTTGGAACTTATGTTGCTTAATTTTGTTTCATGCTTCTGACTTGTTTATTGACTGTTCTTTAGCTTGCTTAAAGACTGTTTGTTGGCTTATACAGTGCGAAAATATGCTTCATCCAGTTCTGCCGCCCGAACAACCAAATGTTGTCCAACGAAAAGCCCTAGCGGATGTCTCTACGGGTAATCTTAGTACGACAAAAATTAGTACTTTACCCCAAGACTCTTCTAAACCGGAAAAGACTTTTAAGCGGAGAGATAATTCTTCCCCATGGGAATCTTATTTTAAGAAAACCCAGAAACTATCACAAACTAGCGAACCGGAAATCGTTCTCCCGGCAGAATTCTCATCCCCTGGTGTAACGAAAAAAACCGCTCCTCCAAAAGAAAATTTTAATGTTGCTTATCCATTAGAGAAGGAGGGAGCACCATCGGAGGGTGTAAATCATTTTGAAGCTGTGAGCTTGACTCAAACAGTAAGCAAAAGTAAGAATTTATCTCAAACTAAAGCGGAATCTGTTACTAAAAGACTAGTTAAGAAATCCCGTAAGCTTGCGAATCAGAAAAGAACTCCCCAGGAAAGGCAAAAACCGACAAAAATAGAATTTTACTCCCAAAATACGAACTCTACAAAAGCCCCGGCGACAATAGAATTTAAATCCCGTTCTGAGAAACAAGCTCAACAACGAACTATAACTATACCGCAACCACAAAACACAAACACTCCGCCAACCCAACAATCGCCAAAGCCAACCGAAACAAGAAGAGTTATTGAAATTATTGCAGATAGGCAGACTTACGACGAAAATCGTCGGGTTGTTACGGCTGACGGTAATGTGGTAGTCAGATTTGATGGATCTGTAGTCGATGCCGATAGTTTACAGGTAAATATAGATAATTTAATTGCTGTTGGTGAAGGAGATGTTGCAGTCACCCGAGGCGAACAAGTTTTAAGAGGACAGCGATTTACATATAATTTTATTCAAGACACTGGAGATTTAGAACAGGGCAGCGGCGAAGTTAACATAGCCCAAGCCCAAGAAGATTTATCTTTTTCCTCTCCCGATGTAGCAGCAGGTGGTGTATCTCGTCGTCCTCCTAGCGATAGAATTAGAAGAAATCAACCCCTAACTAATGTCGGCAGCCCTGGAGAAATCAACGTTCTTTTAGGTGGTAGAGATGCTCGAAGTTTACCATCAGGGCAACAAGGGGGTGAAGTTCGGCGGATGCGATTTGAAGCTGCACGAGTAGACTTTTATCCTAGAGGATGGGAAGCAAAAGATGTCCGCATTACCAACGATCCATTTTCTCCTCCAGAATTAGAGTTACGTGCAAGCTCAGTTACTTTAAATCAAATTTCCCCTCGACAAGATAAATTAAGATTAAGAAAACCGCGTTTAGTTTTCGATCGCGGTTTAACTTTAGGTATTCCGGGCTATACAAGGACAATCGATCGCACCGAGAGGGATGCTAATCCCGCGCCGATTTCCTTCGGCTTCGATGGAGACGAGCGTGGTGGCTTATTCTTAGAGCGTTCCTTTGTACCTGTAAATACATCACAAGTTACCTGGAAAGTTACACCCCAATTTTTTGCTCAAAGTGCGGTAGAAGATGGTACTGGAAACTTTCCATCCCTATTCGGTTTAAAATCAAGTCTTAACGCTACCTTAAGCCCGCGATCGCAAGTTCGAGCATCCACATCTTTATCAACTCTCGACTTAAACGATTTAGAAGACAACCTGCGTGCAAGTGTGCGACTCAACCAGTTACTCGGCGATGCGAGAAACCCCCACAGAGCAACATTAGAATATAGCTATCGCGATCGTCTCTTCAATGGTACTCTTGGTTTCCAAACAGTACAAAGCAGCTTTGGTGGAGTAATAACTTCCCCAAATATACCTTTAGGTAAAACAGGTTTAAACCTGAATTATCAAGCAGGCGCTCAACAAATCAGTGCCAACAGCGATCGTCTTGATTTATTAGATATAAATCGAACCAATAACCGAATTTCCTTAGGACGCTTGCAAGCCAGTGCTACCATAGGTGGCGGTATCACGCTTTGGCAGGGTAAACCCCTTGCGCCGACTAAGGGTGAAGGATTAAAATATACAGCTAATTCCGTGGTACCCTACGTACAAGCATTTGGTTCAGTAACCGGAACAGGTAGCTATTACAGCAATGGCGATAACCAAAATACCCTCACAGGTACAATCGGATTACAAGGACAATTCGGTAATTTCTCCAAACAATTTTTAGATTATACCGGCTTTAATGTTAGTTATTCACAAGGTACCAACGATGGATTATCGCCCTTTCTATTCGATCGCTACGTCGATAACAAAATCTTAAACGCGGGTATTACTCAACAACTTTACGGGCCATTTCGTCTGGGATTTCAAACATCCATCAACTTAGATAACAACGAACGCCTCAGTACCGACTATATTTTAGAATACAGCCGCCGTACCTACGGTATTACTCTACGTTACAATCCCGTACTGGAATTAGGCGGTATCAGCTTCCGCATCAGTGATTTTAACTGGAGTGGTGGAACCGATCCATTTTCCGATGATGCAGGAGGAGTTAAACCAGTTGTTGGAGGAGTCGAACAACGATGAATCAATTATCAACGATCAATTATCAATTATCAGGAGCGATGTCATAATTCCAAACTCATAATACCGTTTCTGTATAAAGATGGGATCCTAGGGGGCTACGCAGGTAGGCTTTTTTACGATAGCCCGCAGCCTGGAAGGCTGGGGCTATTAAGCGCAAACTCGTACAATTAATGTATAAATCGTAACTCCTAAATCTTCCAACTTCAAAGATTTTCCATCACGGGCACCCATAAGAATTTTTTAGAAGAAAAAAATTCTTATGGGAACCCTTCACTTCCTCCACAACTGGCCTAAAGCATTTGCGACTTTGATAAATACCTGTTCTACTTTTAACATTGCGCTGTCAATCCATGCCAAAATTTGCTCTAAGGGATGCTTTTGATAGCCAACAATTTCTGCTTTGGTTTCTATCCATTCCGGTTTAGCTTCGACTTGTGTTGATTCACGAGTTTGGGTTTGAGTAATTTCTTTTCTGTTTTGATTTTGTAATTTGGAAGTGGATTTTTGTGGTTTCTGTAATCCGGCTTTTTCCTTAAGTTGTAAAGTACGCCAATTGGGGATTTGGAAACCACCAAATAGTTTTTGTTCGGGATTTTCTACCCCTATAGAAGGGTTAAGCCGGGTGCTGCCAGTCAAATCATCCAAAGTTAACCAATCATCTTTAGATTGTTCGCATTGTAACTGAGAAGCTTTTGATTTAGTCGCCGAAAAATAACGTGTTGGTGGAGTTTGTTTGAGCTTTTTATCTTGAGGATTTCCGTAAAAGTAATTAAGTGCTGCTGAAATTAAAGCTTTAATTTTTAACTTCTGCGTTTCTAAATAACTATCAGATACCACCTGTTTTTTGCTAACAGTTACTTGTGGATACGCAGTTTTGCTGACGCTTTGCTTATCGCCATATAAAAAGATATTAAATTGAGTTTTTACTACTTTAATTATTTCGCCCCCACGCTGCCGCAATACAAGCTGAGCGCGGGATACAGGAGCTAAAGCATTTGTCTCTAATTTCGCAACTGCAATATCTAAAGATGCTAAAGTTCTTGGATTAATTTGTAAGTGCTTGTATTCTCTTTTTACTACTGTATCTCCTGGAGTAAGTGCTTTAGTGCGATCAATATTGCTAGGTAATAACCTTTTAACTAAACCATTCACTCTCGATAATAATTTTCTTTCTTGCTTCCGAGGAGATAATCGCCAGGAACACCAATAATTAGCAACTTCAGTAATTATTTTGTTTTCTAAAGCTTTTTGTTGCGATGGAGTTAAAACGTCAATAATTTCGTTTTCACTGGTTACAAATACCAAACTTTTACTATACAGTTGTGAAGCAATTCCTTGAATTTTTTTAGAGGTAAATTCACCGCTAATTTGATTATTTTTTTTAGTGTTTTCTACATTTTCAATTACTCTTACAATTGCAGTATCAGAAGCCAAAGGAGACACTGAAGCTTGCAGTTGTAAGTGAGATGATTCCGCTGCCGCACTCAGTTGAGTTCCTGCAGAATCAATAGCTTTTTGTAACAGTAAATATATTGATTTAGAAAGTGCTTCTAACGACCAACTTGTGGCAACTTGTAATTGTCGTAAAGAGCGTCCGAATCTCTCGTTAAAGCGCCGGGATTGTTTGTGAAAGAAGTTAAATAGTCTACTTTGATAACGTCCTTTGGAACCAGAAGACATGGTTATTGGTTAAAGGTTAAAGGTTAAAGGTTAAAGGTTAAAGGTAATAATTCGAGTTTGCGTCCATATTTATTTTATTGCTGTAGGTTGAATTGTATTTACACATACTTATTTAATCCAATCAGATAAAACAATAAAAAATGATTATGGTACACAATTCGTGAATATTTATCTGTATCCTTTTTTCAGATTCTTCTACTATTGAGCCTATAGAGGTTTTCACCTGATTTTAGCGGAAATATGACTAACCCGATATCTGAATCTAATACAAACTTAATTTCGCAAACTATTGAAAAGCTACGTGCTTTCTCTGAGATAGATGTTCGCTCAAGTTGGCGCTGTTTTTCAGGTGATATGAGTGTGGCAGAGGTTTTCGCGTCAGATTTTTCTCGTTGGGATACTACACAGTTGAACGCCAAAGGACATATTGCTTGGGAAAAGGGCTGTTGTGTGCTTTGGTTGGCACAAAAATTAGTTATTCCCGAGGATTTACAAGGTTATCCCCTCGAAGGTTTGTGTTTGCGATTGGCTTTAGTTTGGTGGGCAGATTCCGCTCAAATCTATATTAATGGTTATTTGGTAGGGAATGGTGATTTATTTGATTTTTCGCAACGAGTGTTATTAACTCAGTCAGCAACTCTAGGTGAAGAATTTACTGTTGCTTTGCGTTTGGTAAGTCCAGCACATGATAATGGTGCTTTGGTAAGTTCGAGATGCCTGTATGAAGCTGGTGGTAATCAAATTTATCCCGGTTTTGTCGCTACGGAATTGGCGATTGCCCAGCGTTATTGTGAAGCTTTTGCAACCCCGGAGTTGGATCTTGTTGCAGGGTTGGTAAAGGAAGTTGCTGAGGAAATTGATTTTCTCGATGTAGAGGAAGCACAGAAAGATATAAAGCAAGCGATCGATAAGTCACTTGTTTATTTACAAGATAATCTTCAATCCAAAATCCAAAATCCAAAATCCAAAATCTATCTTGTGGGTCATGCGCATTTGGACATGGCGTGGTTGTGGCCAGTGAGTGAAACTTGGGAAGCTGCGAAACGCACTTTTACTTCGGTTTTAAAGTTACAAGAGGATTTCGAGGAGTTAATTTTTTCTCATTCCACACCAGCGCTTTATGCTTGGGTGGAAGAAAATTGTCCCGATTTATTTGAACAGATAAAAAAAGCTGTTGAAGAGAAACGTTGGGAAGTTGTTGGTGGTTTTTGGGTAGAGCCGGAATTAAATATAATTTCTGGTGAGTCGATTGTTCGTCAATTATTATATGGTCAACGTTATGTACAAGAAAAGTTTGGCCAACTTTCTACGGTGGTATGGGTTCCCGATAGCTTTGGTTTTTGTTGGACTTTACCCCAATTTCTAGTATCGGCTTCTGTTGAATATTTCGTCACTCAAAAGCTGATGTGGAACGATACTACTAAATTTCCTCACGGTGCTTTTTGGTGGCTCGCGCCAGATGGTAGCGAAATTTTTAGTTTAATGTCAGCACCCATCGGTGAAGGTATCGATCCGGTAAAAATGGTGGAATACGCCATTGCCTGGGAAAAACAAACGGGTTTACAAAATTACCTCTGGCTCCCCGGTGTCGGCGACCACGGCGGCGGCCCAACCCGTGATATGCTCGAGGTTGCTCGACGCTGGCAAAGTTCTCCTTTCTGCCCCGAATTTGAATTCACCACCGTCGAGAAATATTTACAAGAAATTAAAGCACAAGAAGACAATATAGAAACTTCTACCCCATCTCCCCATCCCCCCATCTCCCCATCCCCCCATCTCCCCATCCCCCCATCTCCCC
>JBHJJJ010000160.1:0-12420 GCA_050042755.1 Rivularia sp. (in: cyanobacteria) | reverse complement strand
TGGATGTATATTTCTGGAAAAGACCGATAAAGTATGATTTAAAAGGGAGTTGGAATTAGTTGTGAGCAAATTAGACAAGAGCGAACAAATTAATAATTATGAGTTTGATTATGAAACTCTGACAAGCGAGCAAAAAGAGCTAGTCAAGCAGTGTACTGGTGAGATTCGGGAACGTTTGCAGCGTTCGGCACAGGATATCTGGGAAATTGGACAACGGCTTTTTGATGTACGTGCTCAACTTAAGCACGGTCAATTTGACAGTTGGTTAAAAACGGAGTTTGGCTGGAGTAGACGTACAGCGTATAACTTTATTAAAGTCTATGAAGCTTTTGGCGAACGTGCAAAACTTGCACAAATAGATATTGCAACTTCTGCTCTTTACCTTCTAGCTGCCGAATCTACACCTCAAGAAGTACGAGAGGAGTATTTACTTAAGGCAGAAAAAGGAGAAAGAATTACTCATAAGGAGTTGCGCTCCGATATTGAGCAAAAAAAACAGAAATCTACTCCTGCTAAAGCAAAACTAACTGATAATACACCTACTACTCAAAATAGTCCACCTCCAAATGCTACTTCTATACCAGAAATTATTAAGTTAGCTTCTCAAACAGTAGTTGATGTAGAATCAGTAGAAGTCCCCGAACCAGAATTAACAGAACCCAAACCCGTTTTTGATGTAAAAATTGAAGCCGGTTGGTATGTATTGGAAGGACAGCACCTAGTTTTTTGTGGAGATACAGCAACACCAGAGTTTCATTCTCATATACATGATGTGAGTTTAGCTGTTGCTGGAACTTCTAGTAACTGGGATCATGATTGGTTGATTGATGTAGCCGGAACTTTGATTGTTCTAGAAGAATCAGCTTTAGAGTCAGATAAATTAGAACAGTTAATTAATATGTTTTCTCAACTTGGAGAAGCAATTGTTTTTCCTTGGTTGCCACATCCATATATGATTAGAGTTGCGAATCAATTAAATCGAAAAGTAATTGCAGGTGATATCTCCCCAGAAAGGTGTAGTCAAGCTATTGCAGAATCTAGACTGGATTTTGCATCAGTTGAATTGTAATCAATCAAAAGTCATTCAATATAGGGATTTTAGATTGAAACTACTTCTAGAATAAAGAGCTTGAAATCACAATACTAGTATTATTTTTCTCCATGGATGAATTCGAGGAGTTATATCGAATTGATTTTTTCAGGTCAAGTTTTTTTTGAGTAATTATACATAGCAATAAAGCTACAATTAGATTATCAAATAGCTGTGATTAAGTTTTAATATAACGTTTTTTATTTTATTTGCCCGAAGTTAAAAGTAAAAACTATTTTATTTATTTTTCCACTCACATTAACTGCTACATCTCCTGATTTTGCTTTTTCTATAACATTTTCATATAAAAGCAACGGGGAAAACTTATATTTTAATGATTAGTAAAAAAACATACATTAATATTGGCGATCGCCATGTAATAATAGCCAGAAGTCGCAAAAATCTGATGAGTCTTTATGAGAATAATTCTCAAACAGGACTTGGATTACGAGTTGAAAATAACCCAGACTCGTTCAAAAGAAAGTTAATTTTATAAAATGATTCGCGCTTATTTATTATTGTGCGACTTAAAGTTATATGAATACGAACGGATTAGAGATAGCTGTCATCGGTATGGCTGGGAGATTTCCAGGTGCTAAAAATATCGATGAGTATTGGCAAAATATAAAAAATGGGGTGGAATCAATTCGTCCTTTGACGGATGAATATTTGCTTTCTCAAGGTGTGGATAAAACATCTTTGGAGCATCCTCAATATGTGAAAGCAGGAGCGGTACTCGAAGATATAGAACTATTCGACGCAGATTTTTTTGGATTTAGTCCCAGAGAAGCAGAAATTTTAGATCCGCAACAGCGTTTATTTTTAGAATGTGCCCAAGAAGCAATAGAAACCGCAGGATATAACCCTCAAACTTATCCAGGGTTGATAGGGGTTTATGGTGGTGCAGGAATGAATGGGTATTTGCTCAATCTCTACACGAACCCAAATATTCGTAATTCCGTTAGTAATTATCAGTTATTTTTAGCTAGCGACAAAGATTTTTTAACAACAAGAGTATCTTATAAACTTAATTTAACTGGACCGAGCGTTGATGTACAAACTGCTTGTTCGACTTCCTTGGTTGCAGTTCATATAGCTTGTCAAAGTTTATTAAGTGGTGAATGTGATATAGCTTTAGCTGGTGGTGTCGCAATTTCCAAGCAGGTAGGATATCTATATCAGAATGGTGGTATTTATTCACCAGATGGACATTGTCGTGCTTTTGATGCTAATGCACAAGGAACAGTTTCGGGAAGTGGTGTCGGAATTGTTGTTCTCAAAAGATTGGAAGATGCTTTAAATGATGGAGATAGTATTGATGCAGTAATTAAAGGAAGTGCGATTAATAATGATGGCACTTTCAAGGTTAGTTATACATCTCCTTCGATTGATGCTCAAGCAAAAGTAATCCGCGCTGCTCAATTAATCGCGGATGTTGAACCCGAGAGTATTAGTTATATTGAAGCTCACGGTACGGGTACTCCATTGGGAGATCCAATTGAAGTTGCTGCGTTGAATCAGGTATTTGGAAGCAAGAAAGCAGAGGGGGTAGAGAGGGTAGAGGGGGTAGAGGGGGTAGAGAAAAAACAAAAACCTTGCGGTATTGGTTCGGTGAAAACTAATATCGGACATTTAGATACTGCTGCGGGAATTGCGAGTTTAATTAAAGCTGTTTTGGCTCTCAAATATAAACAAATTCCTCCCAGTCTGAATTTTGAGCAACCGAATCCGCAAATTGATTTTGATAATAGTCCCTTTTATGTGAATGGGAGTTTATCAGCATGGGAAACCGATAAATTACCCCGTCGTGCTGGTGTTAGTTCCTTTGGAATTGGTGGGACAAATGCTCATTTAGTATTGGAAGAAGCAGAAACCCAAAATGTAGAGACACGAAATGTAGAGACGCGAAATGAAAATGTAGAGACGCGAAATTATTCCCTCCGGGAACGCTGCGCGAACGCGTCTCTACAACAACTGTTATTGATTTCCGCCAAAACAGAATCAGCGTTAAAAACAGCAACAGCGAATTTAGCCAATTATTTACAAGCAAATCCCAATTTAAACCTAGCGGATGTAGCCTATACATTAAAAATTGGCAGACAAGAATTTGAACATCGTCGCTTTTTAGTTTGTCAAAAGCTTGAATCCGCTATTGAATTATTAAAATCACCAGATTCTCCAGAAGTTTTTACCCACACTCACACCCCAACAACTCGAAGTATTGCTTTCATGTTTTCCGGACAAGGAAGTCAATACATTAATATGGGATGGGAATTGTATGAAACACAAACAGTATTCCGAGAAACCATAGATAACTGCTGCAACTTACTAAAAACCCATCTCGGTTTTGATTTAAAAACCATTATTTATCCCTCCATCTCCTCCCCCTCCTCCCCCTCTTCCCCCTCTCTTAACCAAACCGCTCACGCTCAACCCGCAATCTTCATCATCGAATATGCTTTAGCACAGTTATGGATGTCATGGGGAATTACTCCAGAAGTTACTATCGGACATAGTATTGGCGAATATGTAGCGGCTACTATAGCGGGAGTATTTTCTTTAGAAGATGCTTTAAAAGTAGTAGTAGCTCGTGGAAAGTTAATGCAGCAACAACCCACTGGTGCTATGCTTTCGGTGTTTTTATCTGTTGCTGATATTCAACCTTGGTTGAGTGAAGAAATTACTCTCGCTGCAATTAATTCACCATCACTTTGTGTGGTTTCCGGAAGTAGTGACGCGATCGCCAATTTATCACAAAATTTAGAAGCGTCTAATATCGCTTGTCGATTATTACATACATCCCATGCATTCCACTCACCGATGATGTCTGGTGCGGAAACACCGTTTATGCAGGTTTTGCAATCTGTTAAATTGAATCCTCCGTCAATTCCTTTCATATCTAACGTTACTGGTACTTGGATTACTGCTACTGAAGCCACCGATAAAGCTTATTGGGTGAAACATTTAAGAGAAACGGTACAGTTTGCTGCTGGTATTGAGGAGTTGACGAAAGATTCTTCTAGAATTTTATTAGAAGTTGGTGCGGGAAGGACACTGAGTACTTTTGCTCAGGGACAAAGTGAACTGGTTTTAACAAGTTTGAGACATCCCCAGGAAAATGAATCTGATATTGGTTTTATTTTCAAGACATTGGGAAAACTTTGGTTACATGGATTGAAAATTAATTGGGCTGAGTTTTATCAACATAAAAATCAGCAACAGAAGCGTTATCGAGTACCGTTACCAACTTATCCATTTGAAAGAAAGCCTTATTGGATTGATGCTTCTACAGTTAGGAGTCAGGAAGTAACTAGGGAAAATATAAATAATAATAATAATAATAATAAAATTACAATCAATCATGATGGAGATTGGTTTTATGTACCGACTTGGGAGCGGGATAAACAAGTAAAGTTTGTCACTGCTCAAAATTTTGCTGAGAATAAGTATGTATGGTTAATTTTTATTGATAATGCTGGTGTTGGGACTGAAATTGCTCAACAGTTGGGAAATGTCGGTCATGATGTAATTACTGTTGCCGTTGGTGATAAGTTTGACCAAATTGGTTATCGACAATTTACTATTAATCCTGAATCTGAGAAAGATTATATTGAGTTGTTGGAAGATTTGGAATTACGAGAATTGAGTGTTGAGCGGGTGATTCATCTGTGGAATTTGGATGAGGAGATTAATAAATCGAGCTTTGGGGATGTTCAGAAGTATGGATTTTATAGTTTACTGTAATTAACTCAAGGGTTAGCGCAACAGAAAATCAGTAATTCGATTTATATCAAGATTATTACTAATTATTTGTATGACGTTGTTGGAGAAGAAAAATTAAATCCGCTTCAATCTCCGATAGTGGGTTTAGGTAAAGTAATTGCACAGGAATATCCAAATATTGCTTGTTGTAATATTGATGTAACCCTGGATGAGAAAGATAAGGAAAGGTTAGTTAAGCAATTATTGAGTGAAGTTATAAGTCAACCAACAGATTTTACTATTGCTTATCGGGGAAGATATCGTTGGAAACAGATATTTAGATTAGTCAAGCGAGATGATGAATCTAATCATAATATTCAACTTCGTAAGAAAGGTAATTATTTAATTGTTGGGGATTTGGTTAATAGTCTTGGTAGGGTTTTTGCTGAGTATCTAGTTAACACATTGCAAGCAAAGTTGGTTTTGATTGGGGATGAAAAACCAAGTTTTGCATCAGAAGAATGTTTGTTTGTAGAAGCGGATATTACTGATGAATTGCAAATTAAAGATGCAATTTCTCAAGCAGAAGAAAGCTTTGGTGAAATTCACGGGGTATTTTATTCCACTCCCATGAGTAACGAGCATTCAACAGCAACAATTGGGGAATTAACTAAAAATCATTGCGAATATAATTTCCGTTATAAAGTTTATGGTTTACAAGTTTTAGAGAAGGTTTTACAGTCAAGAAAGTTAGATTTTTGTATTTTACAATCTTCTTTATCAACTGTTGTTGGTGGATTGGGCTTAGGAGCTTATAGTGCTGCAAATTATTTTGTCGATGCTTTTGCTCAACAGCAATTAAGTAATAATCTTAATAATCTTGAGCAATCTACTCCTTGGTTTAGCGTTAATTGGGATGCTTGTGATTTTGAATTAGCAAGGCATCGTGAATTTAGTTCTAACATGGCTGAATTTGCTCTAACTCCCGCAGAAGTTTGGCAAGCAACTCACAGTATTTTAGATATGAATAATTCTCCTCAAGTTGTAGTCAGTAAGGGAGAATTATATGCAAGAATTAAACAGTGGATAAACGTAAAACCATTAAATGAAACATCTACCATTGGGAATAATTCTAGTCATACAAGACCAAATTTAACTAATGAATATATTGCTCCTAGAAATGATATTGAACGAGCAATAGCTCAGGTATGGCAAGATTTATTAGGTATAGATGAAGTCGGAGTTAATGACAGTTTCTTTGAGTTGGGTGGACATTCATTATTAGCAGTACAAGCAATAGCAAGGCTGAGAGAAATTTTCCAAGTTGAGTTAGAAATGCGGAGCGTTTTGTTTGAAGCTCCCACGGTAGCTAAAATTGCGGAATTAGTAGCCCAAGAGCAACCGAAACAAGATGATTTAGCTCAAATGGCTGATATTTTGGCTGAGATTCAAGGTTTATCACCGGAAGAAATTGCGAAGGAGTTGGAGGAATGAGAGAGGGGGAAGAGGGGGAGAGGCAGGGCAAAAGCATCTAAATTTAGAGTATAGGCTGAGTAAGGAGTAAGAAGTAATGAGTAAGAAGTAATGAGTAAGAAGTAAGAAGTAATGAATAATGGGATTATTTCAGACTTTATTGACAATATAGCCGAATTAATGACAAGATGCGTTTGCCCTGGGGGGAGAGGGGGTAGAGGGGGTAGAAATAGTTTTAACCTTTAACCTTACCAATTACCAATTACCCATTACCAATTACCCATTACCAATTACCAATTACCAATTCCCAACATGGATAATATTTACGAACAACTTGCAAAACTTTCTCCACAACAACGTAAATTATTTGAGCGTCGTCTCAGGGAGAGGGGGATAGTAATTCCTGAAATTGATCGGATTTCTCCACGAGAATCTGGGGATGAGTTACCGCTGTCTTTTGCTCAACAGCGATTGTGGTTTATTCAACAACTGGAAACGGAAAGTAGTACTTATAATGTTCCTAGCGCTCTGAATCTTAAGGGTAGATTAAATATACCAGTTTTAGAAAAATCGCTTTCGGAAATAGTAAAACGACATGAAATTCTTCGCACTACTTTTATCAGCAATTCTCAAAAAGAACCCGTTCAAAAAATTGCTGCACCTCAAAAGCTTAGTTTACCTGTAGTCGATTTACAGGATTTAGAAGTCAGTGAATATATTTTAAAAAAAATCTTAAATAAATTGGTGCGAGATGCTTATGAATCTCCGTTTGATTTAACTAAACCTCTACTAAGATTGAGTTTAATTAAATTAAAACAGTTTGAACATATCCTATTAATCACAACCCATCACATTGTATCTGATCGTTGGTCTGTTGGAGTCTTTTTACGGGAATTATCACAGCTGTATAATGCTTTTTGGAATGGTGAATCGTCTCCTTTGTCTGAATTACCGATTCAATATGGTGATTTTGCAATTTGGCAGCGTCAATGGTTACAAGGTGAGGTTTTAGAAAACCAAACTAATTATTGGAAAGAAAAATTAAATAATCTTTCTGTACTGGAATTACCTACCGATAGAAAAAGATTACCAGTTCCAAGTTATAAAGGCTCGCATTATCCTTTAAGTCTTTCTCCAGAATTATCAGAAAAGCTGCACCTTTTATCGTCTAAGTCTGGAGTAACACTATTTACGATGTTGTTGACTGCGTTTCAAGTGTTACTGCATCGCTATACTCATCAAGATGATATCGTTGTCGGAACCGATATTGCAAATCGCGATCGCACTGAGGTGGAACCGTTAATTGGTTTATTCGTAAATACTTTAGTGTTGCGAACTGATGTTTCTCAAAATCCGACATTTAGGGAATTATTACAGCGAGTTAAGGAAGTTGTTTTAGGAGCTTTTGCTCACAAGGATTTACCATTTGAAAAGTTGGTAGAAATCCTCAATCCCAACCGCGATTTTAGTCAAATGATGCCGTTGTTTCAGGTAAAATTTGATTTGCAATTAGCTACTGTGAAACCTTTAGACTTAAATGTTTTGATGGTAGAAAGACAAACATATAAGCAAGAATTTGTTAAGTATGAATTGCGGTTGAATTTACAAGATACAAAAACAGGTATTAGCGGACAAGTTGAATATAGCAGCGATTTATTTGACGAGAAAACAATAGTCCGTTTTGTAGAGCATTTTCGGGTATTGTTAGAGGGGATTGTTGAGAATCCCGATTGTCAAATTGGTTATTTACCGCTGTTGAGTGAAGCAGAATCACAACAAATATTGTGGAAATGGAATCAAACACAGCGTGAATATGAACAGAATTTATGCATTCATGATTTATTTGAAATCCAGGTAGAAAAAACCCCCGATGCTATTGCGCTGGTTCATAATAATTGTCAGTTGACTTATAGGGAATTAAATAACCGTGCAAATCAATTAGCTCATTATTTACAAACCTTGGGTGTAAAACCTGAATCGAAAGTCGGGGTTTATTTAGAAAGAAACTTAGAATTAGTAATTGGTATTTTAGGTATTCTCAAAGCTGGTGCTGTTTATGTTCCTTTAGATCCAGCTTATCCTCAAGTACGCACTGAATATATTATTGAAGATGCTCAAATAGAAATTTTATTAGAAGGCAACAGGCAACAGGCAATAGGCAAAAGGGAAGATAAACAAGAAAATGAAAGTAAAATTCCTCCTGAACCCTGTTCCCTATTGTCTATTGCCTTAAAAAACGATTGGGAAAAAATCAGCCAAGACAGTACAGATAATCCCAAAAGCGGAGTTATATCAGACAACTTAGCATATTTAATTTACACCTCCGGCTCTACAGGTAAACCCAAAGGAGTTGCAATTGCTCATCGTAATACGGTGACATTATTGCATTGGGCAAGGGAAGTATTTAATGATGAAGTTATTAGTGGGATGTTAGCTTCAACTTCCATTTGCTTTGATTTATCGGTATTTGAATTATTTGTACCCTTGAGTTGGGGTGGAAAAATTATTCTGGTAGAAAACGTTTTAGAAATAATAGATTTACCGGAAGCTTCGGGAGTAACCGCAATAAATACCGTACCGAGCGCGATTTCTCAATTATCTCGTGTAAATGCTATTCCTTCCTCAGTTAATACCATTAATTTAGCTGGGGAAGCTTTGCAATGGAATTTAGTAAAGCAGCTTCAACAAAAACATCCCCACATTCAGCAGATTTTTAATTTATATGGTCCTTCTGAAGATACCACTTATTCTACTTATGCTTTAGTGTATAAAGGCAAAAGGCAAGAGGCAAGAGGCAATAGGCAAGAGGCAAGAGGCTTGGAAGAATTCTCTACCTCCTCAACTCCTCCCATTGGAAATGCGATCGCAAATACTCAAACTTACATTCTCGATACTTATTTACAACCAGTTCCCATAGGTGTGATTGGTGAATTATATCTTGGAGGTGCTGGTTTAGCCCGAGGTTATTTTAATAAACCCGATTTGACAGCAGAAAAATTTATTCCCAATCCCTTAAACAAGTCAAAAGTCAAAAGTCAAAAGTCAAAAGAAGGAAAAATAAAAGAACAATTACCAATTACCAATTACCAATTACCAATTACTAATTTATATAAAACTGGCGATTTAGTACGTTATTTACCATCAGGAAATATTGAATACGTTGGTAGATTAGATAGTCAGGTCAAAATTCGGGGATATCGGATTGAAATTGGTGAGGTGGAAGCAGCTTTAAGTCAACATCCCCAGTTGCAAGAATCTGTGGTAACTGTTGGGGAAGACGGAGAAAATAAGCTGTTGATTGCTTATGTTGTATTTAAGGATGTTGAGGATAAAGATAATCAAATCTCAATTTTACGAATACGTAATTTTTTGTCAGAGAAACTTCCCGTTTACATGATTCCTTCTACGTTTGTGGAGTTGGATGAATTACCGCGTTTGCCTAATGGTAAGATAAATCGGCGCGAGTTATCTTTACCTGATACAATCCGTCCGGAATTAGAGACAACTTTTGTCGAACCACAAACAGAAATTGAAAAGGCGATCGCTAAAATCTGGCAAGATGAATTAAATGTAGAACGAGTTGGTTTACAGGACAATTTCTTTGAGTTGGGGGGACATTCTCTACTAGGAATCAAAATCATCGCCTCTATCAACGAGAGTTTACAGATTGATGTTCCTTTACGTGGTTTATTCCTAAATCCAACCGTTGCGGGATTGGTTGAACAAGTAGAAAATGTCAAAAATAATCAAGTAGCATCACAATCTGCGATTTTACCGAAACTCGTACCAGATTTAAATCAACGTTACGAACCTTTTCCCTTAACTGATATTCAACAAGCTTATTGGATTGGACGAAATCAAGCTTTTGAGTTGGGAAATGTTTCGACTCACGGTTATCGAGAAATTGAAACTGTGGGGTTAAGTGTTGAGCAGGTTGAACAAGCTTTACAACAGTTGATTAACCGTCACGATATGTTACGGATGATTGTGGAATCTGACGGTAAACAGCGAATTATACGGTCAGCTCCAGCATATGAAATTAAAACCTTGGATTTACGTGCTTCATCTGGGGAAGAGATTGATAAGGAATTAACAAACTTACGGGATAAACTTTCTCATCAGGTGTTGTCAACGGATGAATATCCTTTATTTGATATCCAAGCAGTGTTATTGTCAGATGAAGATAATCGAATCCGATTTTTGATTAGCTTTGATGTGTTGATGGGAGACGCTTGGAGTTTACAAATCCTAGCGCTAGAGTTAGTAGCGTTGATTCAACAACAGAACAAATTCCCACCTTTAGAAATTTCCTTCCGGGATTATGTCTTAGCTGAAAAAGAATTTCGTAATTCAGATAAATATCAACAATCTCTAAACTATTGGCAAAATCGACTCGCTACTTTACCAGCTTCTCCCCAACTTCCGCTACAGAAAAACCCTAGCGCTATAGAAACACCTCGCTTCATTCGTCGTACCCACACATTAAACCCAGAGTTGTGGAAAAAACTAAAACAGCGTGCAACTCAAAATAATATTACTCCTTCAGGATTATTGCTCGCTGCTTTTGCAGAAATTTTGACATTTTGGAGCAATAGTCCGCAATTTACCTTAAATTTAACCCTTTTCAATCGCCTACCATTACATCCCCAAGTAAATCAATTAGTTGGGGATTTTACTTCATCAACATTATTAGAAATAAATAACAGCGGTAAAGATACATTTGCGACTAGAGCCAAAAGAATTCAAGCCCAATTATGGTCAGATTTAGATAACCGTTACGTCAGCGGAGTTGAAGTATTACGGCAATTAGCTCGTACTAAAGGGCGAATGACCGGTGCGTTGATGCCCGTTGTATTTACTAGCACGCTTACCCAAAATAATTACGAAAAATCATCTATAAATAGAACTTGGCAAGGAGAAGTTGTTTACAGCTTGAGTCAAACATCCCAAGTTTACTTAGATCATCAAGTTTCCGAAATCAACGGAGCGCTAGTTTTTAACTGGGATACCATCGACGAACTATTTCCCTCGGGAATGCTTGATGATATCTTTGCTAGCTACAATAGTTTTCTAGAATGCTTAGAGAATGAAGCAGAATGGCAAACTACTACAAGACAACTACTACCATCAGCACAACTTGAAACACTTACACAAGTAAACGCTACACAAGCTGACTTAGTAAATAATTTAATTAATACAGATACACAACCACTTTTACATCAATTATTTTTTGATAGAGTAGCGCTCAATCCAGACAAACAAGCAATAGTCACCTCAAATCAAAGCTTCACTTATCAAGAATTGAGTAACTACAGCAAAACCCTAGCGCTAGAGTTACAACAACTAGGAGTACAACAAAATCAACTAATCGCAGTTGTAATGTGCAAAGGTTGGGAACAAATAGTAGCAGTCTTAGGGATCTTAACAGCAGGTGCAGCATACGTTCCCATAGATCCAGAATTACCCAAAGAAAGACGTTTTCAAATACTCCAACAAGCACAGATTAAATACGTTGTCACGCAACCCTGGCTAGATGATTCTTTGGAATGGGAAAATGGAATAACACGGCTTGTAATTGAAGAATCCTTACCCCTTGTCCCCCCCTCCCCTTGTCCCCCCCTCTCCTTGTCTCCCTCATCTCTCTCCTACATTATCTACACCTCCGGCTCTACGGGATTACCGAAGGGAGTAATGATTAGTCATCAAGGTGCAGTTAATACAATTTTGGATATTAATCAGCGCTTTGGAGTAACCGAAAAAGATTGGGTATTAGCCTTATCTTCCTTGAGTTTCGACCTATCTGTATATGATATTTTCGGAACCTTAGCCGCAGGAGCAACTATAGTTATTCCCGATGCTGATTTAACAAAAGATCCCGCACATTGGGCAAATTTAATACATCAACATCAAGTCACAATTTGGAATTCAGTTCCCGCTTTAATGCAATTGTTAGTAGAACATTTAGAGTCTACCGAACAAAAAACTGATTCCTTGCGTTTGGTATTGATGAGCGGTGATTGGATACCTTTAAATCTTCCCGAAAGAATTTGGAATAGTTGTACCAGTAAAGGAACAAATACAGAAATTATTAGTTTAGGTGGAGCAACCGAAGTTTCAATTTGGTCGATTGCTTATCCCATCAAAGAAATTAATCC